>CAZDBH010000019.1:0-36827 GCA_964503485.1 uncultured Bradymonadales bacterium
CTACTATCGACTGAACGTGTTTCCGGTCTATTTGCCGCCGCTGCGAGAGCGGAAAACGGATATCACGATCCTGGCCGACCACTTCGTCGAGAAGTACTCGAAAATGCAGAAGCGCGCAGTGCTGCGAATCAGTACCCCGGCGATCGAGCTGATGACGGCGTACCACTGGCCTGGCAATGTCCGTGAGTTGGAAAACTGTGTCGCGCGCGCCGTTCTATTGAGCGAAGACGGGGTGGTGAGAGCTCACCATCTGCCGCCGACGCTCCAGACCGGTGCATCTTCCGGAACGACCGCGGCGGGCTCGCTCGAGACGATGATGGGAACCTACGAGCGCGAAATCCTCATCGAGGCCATGAAGGATGCGGGCGGCAACATCAGCCGCGCCGCGGACAGACTGGCGACGACCCACCGCATACTCAGCTACAGACTGCGCAAACATGGCCTGCACGGCCGGTTGGTGCGTTCACCGAAACGACGCCAGCAGTCCTGAGATTCGCTATGAGGTGGCCGACTTTGGCCGCTCGCCTGCCTGATCGGCCTTTCGGGGACTCAGGACTGGGTATCCATCGCTTTCCGCCAGCTCTCGGCGACCTGCTTGTCGATGGGCCGCCAGCGCTTCTTTGATTTACGCTCGACCTCTCCAGGGTTCAGCTGAAGGCTGGTCACATGCTTCCCGGTCGGCGAAAAGAGGTGTGCCCTCCCCTTTGGGCCCAGTACCACGATGGTATCCGTCTTTGTGTCGTACAACAGGCGTTCGTCTGGGGTTTCGCGGGCGTCACGCATAGCAGAGCTGGTAGGTCGCTTCCCGCCCACGTGCCTGTCTTGTGCGTGTTGCGTCCTCCGCTGGGGTGGCCGGAAGACCTTCTCGACTTCGTTGCTCAATTGGGTGAGAAGTACCGCGCTCTCACCCAGAACGTCGTAGTCTCGGTTCCTGGCTTCTGATTGAATCGCTTTGCGAGCCAGGGACTCCAGTCGTTTTTTGGACTGGCCAATAGCCCGTCTCAGACGCTCTGCGGGTGCCCGACCACCAGCGTCGCCTGTTGCGGCTAAATCATCGAGCGTCGCGTTCAGGATGTTGAGCCGTAGTCGGTGTCGCGGGCTGTTGCTGCGAGTCTCGACGAACTGCAGAGTCAAAGCGATTCGCGCATCCCCTTTTCTGTGTGCAAACCACTTTTCCTGGATGAGCCCCACGGTCACCTGACCGAGCACTCTGAACACCAGACTGCCTCGTCCGAACTTCGGTAGGAGTTCGGAGGTTAACTCGCTGGCGGAGAATTTGACGGCAACGACCTCGGGATTCTTCCCGAAAAGGCGATCAACTCGCTCGTCCTTTCGTTCGAGGCAGAGATTTGCGAAGTCTTTCCAGGTTGGCTTCCCGGTTGCTGTGTACCCAGCGAAGGTGTCTGTCGAGCTGGTCGGTTCAGAATGGCGACACTCACAGGAATCGCATTGATAGCAGAAGAGTCGCCCGGGTCGAAAGCTGAGTTTGGCTTTCAAGTGCTCACGGATTGCGTACTGCAGCTCCTCCACTGTCGCTTTAGCCGAGTTTCGAAGTTCGATATCGCCAGCGGTTGGCACGTCGAGCGTCAGTGCGAGCTGTTCCATGGGCAGCTCCTCACCCGCGGGCAGACCTTCATTCTCTGCCAGCGCACGAATGACCGCTTTGATCTCCCTCAGCGCTCGCTCGATTCGGACCTGTGGTCGGTTGTCCCGGCGTGGTCCGCGACGAGGCTGCCTGCCCTTGCCGCCTTTGTTGTTGGAGTCGTTCTTCACCTGTGCAATCCGTTGAGCAGAGTGTAGTCAGTCGGCCGGCTGTCGCATAACAACCATCCAAGGCTTTACCTCTACATTTAGCAGGTTGCTCTGCACGGCTGGATCGGCTTCTGCCAGTGTTTGTGCCACTTCGAGCGACTCAGCTTGCATCACCATCATTCCGCCGGAATCGTCCAAGAAAGGACCTCCCATGACAAGCACTCCTTCCTGCTCGAACCCAGCCATATAGGCGACATGTTCTCGAACACCTGGCTGTTCACGGAACGAAGTGCCTTCCTGCCATGAGCTGCCGGGCGAATGAAAGAGCACGAAATAGACCGGTGGGCCTTCTTGAGCCACAGCGACACCTCCAACGAGAGCGGACAGAACTAAAAAGAGACTGGCAACAAGCTTCATTGTGGACTCCTGCCTGGAAACCGGTAGACCTTGGCTGGTTTTGAGCCGGTCACACGCTTGCCGGGCGCTTGTTCGATGATTCCGTCTTTGACCATCCTGAGAAAGCGCCGTCTGAAGTTTCCTGGGTCGTAGGTCACTCCTTTGACGACCTCGTGCACGGTCCGAAGTTCGAGGATCGTGAAGCTCTTGGGCACCAGCTCGAACGCGACATCCGAGTAATCGATCTTACCTCGTATTCGATCGATGGCCACATCGAGGATTTCTGCGTGATCGAAGGCCAGACTGGCAGTGTCCAATTCACTCAGAGAGTACCAACGTGCAGTTGCGGCGTCTCCGCCCGCCTCGACAAAGGGCGCCAAATCGGGTCGAACCAGTGCGTAGTAGGCCACGGTAATGATGCGAGTACGTGGGTCCCGACCGGCCCTACCGAATGTGTAGAGCTGCTCGACGAAAACTGAACCTTTTTGCAGTCCTGTTTCTTCGGCGAGCTCTCGAATCGCTGCGGCGTTGAGGTCTTCTCCCTGGTCCTCAAAGGCGTTTCCCACGCGAACAAAACCGCCTGGCAGGGCGACCGAACCTTTGAACGGCGGCATCTTTCGTGTGACGAGCAGGACCTTCAGATCAGCGTCCAGGATGGTGAAGACCACCACGTCGACGGTCACTGCGGGCCGAGCATATCCGGCCTGCCGATACGCCTCGAGAAAGGCTTCCTCTCCCTCGCCCTCCGGCCCTCTTTTCTCCTCCTGACTCATTCGTCTGCGCCTAACCTTCTGTGAAGATCGTGTAAGCAGCTGTCCCGTGGGCGATGAGGAGGCCCTCGTCGTTCACGACCTCCATACGAGTAACACAGATCCGATTGCCCTTGCGGACAACGTTTCCTGTGGCGATGAACTTTTTCCCGCGCCCCATCCGGACGTAATCGACCCGCATGTCGATCGTATTCACGCTGACTTCCTTGGGCGGCTCGAGGGTGCTGAAGGCTGTCGCGCCTCCCGTGACGTCGATCAACGTACTGATGATTCCGCCGTGGACGATCTTCTTCTTGAAGTCGCCGACATAGTCTTCCTTGAACTCGATTTCACAGACCGCGTGTCCCACCTCGATCTCTGTCAGTTCAAGGCCCAGGAACCGGTTGAACGGGATCCCCGCATTGAAGAATTTCCTGACTCCGTCCAGCACTTCCTCAGAAATCGGCATATAGTCTCTCTGTTATCGTCAAAGACCCCTACGTCCCTCGTCCGTTGCAAGTCACCTACTTTGTGGCGGCATACTCTTTTGGGATTTTGAGTGCCACCTTGCGGTCGGTCAAGGACAGCACTTCCATCGGACACACCTGAATGCAAATGCCGCAGTGGATGCACGACGAGTTTCCATTGTGAAACAACTCTCCCTTCTGGGCGAAACGTTGGACATCAATTCCCATCTGGCAGAAGCGTGTGCACTCCCCGCAGCCAATGCACTTGTCGTTTGACTTGATCGCGAGCCTGCCAAACCATTTGGACAACAGCTCCATGAAGGCGCGCAGCGGGCAGAAGAACCGACACCAGAAACGATTGCCCAAGTAGGGATAGAACGCGACCCCGAGCACGGCTGCTAGCCAGAAATCAACGACCAGCCCATACCAACGGGTGGCAAACGTCGCACTGTTGGTCCACGTTTCGCCCTCGGTAAACTTCCATAGATCGTTGAGGGCCAGAAGCGTGACCGGCACTGCCAACAGCAGGACGACCTTCCCGAACCATTCGGCCTTGTTGGCTGTGCTTCCCCGTGGTGCGAGATGGCGCCACTGGTCGCCCAGTGTCTCCGCCAACCCGCCGCAGCCGCAGAGGTAGCTACAGAAGCGCTGGCCGTTCCTCCAGACGTAGAGGGGTACCAATACGAATGAGACAAAACAGCCGAACAGGATCCATCGGATAGCAACAGTCGTGTTATCCGTCCAACCAGGCCCGTCTATGACTGTGCCGGTCCACAACGGCCAAGGCACAGAGGCGCCGTACATTCGCCAGGGTCGGTCGATGATGAAGGGGGCTACAAACTCGGGGATTCCAAACAGAAAGACCCACTGGAAGCCGATCAACGCGAGATAGCGGCGCTTGTGCAACTTCATGGGGTATTTTCGGTAGGCGAGAACGCCGAATACGAGGATCAGCGTAGAGTAGACCAGGGTGCCCCAAAAACCGCCGTCCGCCATACGGGCAGTGCCATCGGGCAGGGTCCAGAGCTGCACCTTCAGCGCTTCGTGTACGCCAGGCCAGGGGCCATCTTGGTTGAATGGATAGAGGTCTTTCTTCTGTTTGAGCACGTACGCTAGATAGGTCAGCAGCGCGAAACCGACGATCCAGGCCGCGCGCAACCAGTCCATCTGACCTTCCATCCGAACGCCAATGCGCTTGAGAAAGCCGAGCGGCAGTTTGGTGCCGATGAAGACCAAAGTATCGTCGTTGTCGATTTCGATGCGCTCTGCGCCTTTGCTCAGAATCGCTTTGTCTTCTTGAATTTCGGTGGGAACCGCCCCGAACTCGGCCCGGATTTTCCCCGCGGTGATGAGTTTTGAAATTCGGTCCCGGTTTTTCGATTTTGCCCGGTGGAACGCGTCCTGTCGGTAGGCGATCGTGACCTCAGCCCCCGAATATGCGCACGCAATCGCTCCTTCGACGGCGCTGTCACCGCCTCCTACGATCAGGACTTTTCGGCCTGCGAATTCGTCTGGGTCCTTTAGAGCGTATTGGACTTTCTCGAGCTCTTCGCCCGGGATGCTGAGTCGGTTCACCGACCCGCGCCGCCCGATGGCTAGAATGACCTTGCGGGCTCGGTAGGTGTTCCTTTCGTCGGCGCCGGTTGCGTAGGGTACGTCATCGAGATGGGTACCCTCGTCGAGGCCTTCGGGACCCACCTTGGTCGAGATCGTGAACAGACCCGCAGCACGATCGATCGAGACGACGGTCTCCGGCTGGTGAACCACGAGCTCACGCTCGTCGATGGCTTCTTCCCAGCGGTCGATCAGCTCCTCTTTCTGGGCGTCCTCGAACCAGAAATTCCCCTTTGACTCTAGCTCTTTTGGTTCAGAGAAGATCAGTTTTGCCTTTGGGAAGTTCTGGATTGTATTGAGTGGTTTTTCGCGCTCGAAGATGGCGTACTTTGCACCGGCTGCATGCAGGCGTAGGGCCGCGCCGATCCCGGCCGGGCCGGCTCCGATCACAGCTACATCGAGAATCTCCTGGTCACCCGCGACCGTACCCAGTGTGGCGACTACATGCCCGGCGACGTCATAACCCTGATTGAGGGCGACCTTGATAATGGGGGCGTCGGCGAGGTCGCCCACGATGTAGAGGCCTGGGATGTTCGATTGGCGGTGCTTGTCCAGCTTGGGTAGCTGCCGAACACCCAGTTTCGGAGAAAACTCAAACGAGATCTTGAGAATGTCGCGAATTCCCACGCCGTCCCTTTGCCAATTGTCCCAACTCCTAGACCAGAGTGTAACCCAGCGAACGGTTTTTCGAGAGACCTTGGCTCAGACTCGTTGCTAGGTTCTTCTCCATCCCGCTGGATGTGGGCCGAATGCTTCTTCGTAGACCCTCAGGAACCGCTCGCCGTCCTGGGCTCGTCCATCGGTGAAGAGCTCGTTTATGGCGAAGCGCAGCGACTGCTCCCGAGACACTAAGTCGCCGTCCAGCGCCCGCAGGTAGGCTCGCAGCGCTGCTCTGTGGCGGCCACGATGTGAGTTGGCCAGTCCGAGATTCTCGAAGATATTGGCGGCAAGTTCGCTATGCTGCGGTCGGAGCGAGCGTACGCACTGCTCGAAGATCGAGACCGCTTCCTCGTAGTTCTCATTCCTGAATGCTTCGGCGCCACGCTCGTTGAGGGCGAGCAGAGCCTCCTTGGACATGTCCTGCTGAGTGCCTTCGGGCTCATCGAATTGTCGTTTGCCCATCCTCTGGAGCGACTCGTGATCAAACTCGGCGACGACCGAGTCTGCTCGCGAAACCTGGCCGGTCCAGGTCCACCGCTGAGGTGCCTTGTTTTCGTAGACCAAGCTACCCGTAACGCGGTCACCCTCGACCACGTCGACCGCGTGGATCGGGAAGATGTACTGCCCCCAATGGGTTTGGACTCCTGGGCGCGTGTCTAGAACAACTCCTGGGGCCAGGGTGGCACGGAACCAGCCGAGCAGGGCCCGCATCTCACCGCCCCGTTCGACAACGAAACTGAACTCTTTCGCCAGCGGCGGGCAAGGCCCGGGAAGGTTCCAGTGGCAAAAGGTCGAGGGCTCACTCAGTAATACTTCGGGCCGAAAGGCGCCGTCGTAGCAGGTGTTGAACGCGTATGAGAGAGCCGGTGAAAAATCCAGACCGTAGAAGTCGTCGCCAAGGTCGTCGATTACGTCGAGGTGGAAGCCGCCGGCCGGCGCGAGAAACAACTCGATATCCGAGGGACAACAACGCCCATCGGGCTTTAGCCAGGCCATACCAGCTTCCATCGCGGGAATCATGCCGTCATCGACCAGAAACCGACCAAGACACTCGCTGATCAGGATATCGACCGGCTCCACCGGTTTCATTTCGCGTACATCCGCTCGATGAATCGTCACCTGCTCCAGCCCATTACGATAGGCGAGCTGTTTTGCCAAGCCGCCGATTGGCATCGACTCCACACCGTGCACTCTGGCGGCACCCGCTCGAGCGGCTAGCATCGACAGAACACCGGTGCCGGCTCCGACATCGAGCACGATGGAGCTGCCGTCAACGAGCACTCGAATCGCTCGCTCGTAAGCGGCCATCCGGTGGGGATCGCGCAACAGGGTCAGATGGTAACCAAGCGGGGCATCGTGCCCGCTCTCCCAATCGTGAGGCTCGCTCTTCGACATGGACCAAAACTAACGGTTTGGACATGACCTTGCCACTGCCTTGGCTACGCCACTCCCGGGTGTCCGCTCAGGTTGCCTGACGAATCCGGGGGGAGTAGATTGGCGCTGCCGAACTCACCCGCGGAGTGATAGAGCGATGGCTGAAAGCATCTTCGACGACCGGTCACAAGAACCAAGCCAGACGACTTTGACCTCGACCCTGGGCTCCCGAATGGCGCTCTGGGAAGAGCTCGTGGCAATCCCCGCCGACATGCTCAACACGGCGAAAGCCGATTGGAGCTTCTACAAGAAGTCGACGGGCTGGTTGCTTCTGTTGAAGGCTAAGAAGAAGACGATTTGCACGTTGATTCCCAAGGAAGACGAGTTCATCGTGGTCTTTCTATTCCCCGAGCGGGCCGTTGAGGCGGCGAGAGAAAGCGCCCTTCCGGCGGAAATCATGGCTAGCATCGAAGGGGCCAAGGCCTACTCCAGTGGCCGACCGTTTCGCGTTTCCGTAACCTGCGACGGCGACCTCGAGCCGGTTCGCAGCCTCGTGCGGATCAAAATCGACAGCTGGTAGCGTGTCAGCCCCAATCACCGCGTGCTATCATCGCGACCATGAAAAAGATGCGCTACTGCCCGCAGTGCGGCAAAGAGCTGGACAGCCGAACAATCGACGACAAGCCGCGAAGAGCCTGCCCTGATGAGGCCTGCGGTTACGTGTTTTGGAACAACCCGATCCCAGTGGTCGCGGCCATCGTAGAGCACGACGAGGAAATCGTTCTCGTTCAAAACAAGGGCTGGCCGAGCACCTGGTTTGGCCTGGTCTCCGGATTTCTCGAGGCCGCAGAGACCACAGAAGAAGGGGTCCTTCGGGAAGTGAAAGAGGAGCTTGGTCTCGATGGCGCAGTCGCCTCATTCGTCGGGTTGTATCCATTCGCCAAAATGAATCAGCTGATCGTGGCCTACCACGTCCTTGCGACGGGGACGGTCGAATTGGGTGACGAGCTGGAGTCCATCAAGCGGGTCTCAGTCGAAAAACTGAAACCCTGGCCGTTTGGGACGGGGCTGGCCGTCAAAGACTGGCTGGCAAGCCGGTGAAGACCCGCTCGCGAAGTTCGAACTTGACTTCAGCAGCCAAAAAGATCACTTTGCGCGCCAACCCAAAAGGGAGCAGGACGTGAAATTCGGTCTCACAACAACAAACTACCTCGAATCGACAACAGTCGACTCGTCCCAGTTTGTGCTGGAGAGGACCACGTAACGACCTGACCCATAAACAGGCTTTACAGACCCCCTCCGGTACTCCCGGAGGGGGTTTTTTCGTTTCGGGTTCTGCGCAGACAGCCGGCGCTGCGCGAAATGGCAGGTGGGAAGGCGCCCCCACCTGCCGACTAACACGGGGACTAGCCCCAAACACAAGGAGATGAGTCATGACGCTCATGAAGACTCACATCAATGTCGGAACGATCGGTCACGTAGACCACGGCAAGACCACGCTGACTTCGGCGCTGACGCAAGCTGCGGCTATCCTCTACGGAGGTCGCGGTGTGCACTTCGATCAGATCGATCGAGCGCCAGAAGAACGAGAGCGGGGCATCACAATCGTAGCGTCGCACGTCGAGTACGAAACCGCGACACGGCACTACGCTCACATTGATTGTCCCGGCCACGCCGACTTCATCAAAAATATGATCGTCGGCGCGGCGCAAATGGACGCGGCCATTCTGTTGGTCGATGGCTCTCAGGGGCCACAATTCCAGACCCAGGAGCATGTGCTTCTGGCGAGGCAGGTTGGTGTCAAAAATCTGCTCGTGTTCATCAACAAGGTGGACGTGGGTGATCCCGAGCTGCTCGAACTGGTCGAGCTTGAAACCTCCGACCTTATCGCTCAGTTCGGCTACGAAAGTGCTGCGGTGGTGCGAGGCTCTGCGCTGAAGGCCATCGAGGCCCTGGCGGAGGGTTCGATCGATCACCCGGATGTGGCACCAATCGTACGGCTTCTCGAGGCGATGGACGCCACGATTCCAGCTCCAGAGCGGGATGAGTCGGGTCCTTTCCTGATGCCTCTCGAAGACGTGCATAGCGTCCGTGGAATCGGTACGGTCGTTACCGGCCGGGTCAGCCGTGGACGAATTGCGGCAGGTCAGCAGGTCCAGATTGTGGGTCTAGACGACGGCGACAAGCCTCGCGAAGTAGTCGTCGTAAGCATCGAGGCCTTCCACAAGCCGCAAGAGGCGGCAGTGGCGGGCCAAAATGTCGGCCTGCGGCTTCGGGGTGTCAAACACGATGAAGTCGTTCGAGGCCAGGTGCTCGTTGCACCTGGCAGTGTGCGTTCGGTTCGGAGCGGTCGAGCCGAGTTCGTCGCCCTCAGCAGTGAGGATGGCGGCCGGAAACGCCCGTTTTCTTCGGGTTACCAGCCGCAGTTCTTCTTTGGGACGACGAATGTGACCGGCACCATCAACCTGGTGGACCGGGATTCGGCTGCGCCGGGCGATCGCGTAACGATCGACTTCGAACTGCTGAAGCCAATTGGCGTCGAGCCCGGTATGCGGTTCGCTGTCCGCGAGGGTGGCCGGACTGTCGGTGCTGGACTCGTCGTCACCGTTGGTGCCGATTGAGTGCACACCTGGCGGCGCGGCGCTTGTGGTCGGTGACGCCGGGCGGGCGCCTTTCGCCGCCCGATTTAGGGGTCGAGTAGTTTTGGGGTCGCCCGATCGACCACCCACTGGGCCGTGACTCGAAAGTATCGGGCCAGTCCGTACACGCGCGGATAAACGACCCGTGCCTTGCGCCGGTTGATTGCTTTGTAGATCAGTTTGGCGAGCCCTTCTGTCGTTCCAGTAGGCACATACTTCACTGCAGCACTGTCGCCCATAGCCTCACGAGCGACCTGCTCCATCGGTGTAGTAACCGGCCCGGGGTAAACCGTGATGACATGGACTCCGGTTGGCGCCAGTTCAACCCGCAAGCTCTCGGAAGCCGCCGAGAGACCGGCCTTTGCGGCGTTGTAGTGGCACATTCCAGGTGTGTGAGAGATGCCAGCCATACTGGTGATGTTGACGACACTCCCGCGCCCGCGTTTCACCATTGCGGGAGTCGCGTGGTGAATCAGCGCAAGTGGAGCCACGAGGTCGACGTCGAATAGACGCTCGACCCGCTCAACCGTCACGCCCAATGTCGGCTCGACATATTGTACGCCGGCGTTGTTCACCAGAACATCGATGGGTCCCAGTGCCGATTCGGCGTCGTCGATAAGCGGTTTCAAATCGTCGAATTGGGACACGTCGGTTTGCCGAACAAACGTCTCGCAGGACAGCGACTCGGCCAGGGCGTCGAGTTTCTCGAGGCGCCTCGCAGCCAGGGTCAACTTCCATCCAAATCCGGCCAGATAGCGGGCCAGGCCTTCACCAATTCCAGAAGAAGCGCCTGTGATGAGACAGTGCGGTTGCTCAGTCATCGAATTCCCAGTGTCTGCCCTCGAAGGTGGCGAAGTAGTTACACACCCGCCAGTCTTCGACGCTGTCGTCCCAGACGATGGCGCGTTGCTCGATGGTCAGATCGAGCCACTGACACTCGGCGTGTTGGTGGATGATTACCGTGGCGGTCTCGTACTCCTCTGGGCCTTCGAAGTTTCTCGGACCCCAATCGGTGCCTCCGCACTGTACGCGCCAAACTGCGCCGTCGGGAGCGCTCAGGAAGTCGGTGTAAGAGACCACGTGTCGCCCTCGGTCCTGTGGTGGTTCGCGCATTGGAACCATGATTTCGGGGCAGCCGTGTTCGTCAGACTCGCAAGTCATACTGAGCCAGGCTTCGCCGTCGGGTCCTTCGATCAGCGCGGCTGAAATGCCCGCCTGTGCAATTCCGAACGCGAACGGCACCCCAGCCGCACTGCCTATCAGGTCTCCAGTAAAGAGCGGATCATCACTGAGTGGACAGGGTAGACCGTCACCCGGGTCGCTTTCGATTGAACCGACAACCAGGACCGGAATCTCAAAGGAGTCGTATCGAACCCCGTTTTCAGCAACATAGCCTCGCACCACCCACTGGCCGGGACGCTCGCCAATCAGGGCCTCGAAGTCGGTCGCATCGGCGACCGTGGCACTCAACAGCTGAACGGTCGTGGTTTCTGACGGGCACAACGATTCTGTTACCTCGGGGTGGGTGTATTTTACGAGGCCATCCACATCCACAATCTCGAACCCGACTTGGAAATCGGTCGCTGTGGCTGTCGCAGAGCAGTCGGCTTCGGGGTCGAGATTCGTGACGTCGACTTCGAAGGAGATTCGGTGATCGAGCTTCAGAGTCGAGGGTGTTCCAGTCGTATCCACGATCGTTGCGTGCTGAACTGCTTCGGCGTACCAGGTGAAGAGCCTCGTACTCTCTCGGTCGAACTGATTGTTCTCGCGACGAATAGCGCTAAAGCCCTGGTTCAACCGTTCGGCATTGGGAACGATGATTGAGGCGCCCCAGGTCGTATCGGTTGCAGGTGTCGCCAACGCGACGGTACCGGCCCCATCGAATCCCGCGGTCTGAAAGCGCGGCAGAATCTGTTCCCAGGATTTTCTGGAGTAGGCGACGAACGAGTTTTGATTCTGTGGGTCATGGATTACGAATTCATCCCCTTCGATCCCTACGAAGAGCACCATGTGAGCGGACTCGACGCCGGCCTCATTCGAGAAGTAGTGCATCAGCGTTGGCCTGCCTGTGCGCATGTTTCGTTCGAGATAGCGGCGAAGGTGGTCTGCGCCACCGCTTGTCCACCAGCTCCTTTGCTGAACCTGTGCATCCGGGAGGTAGATCTGGATGTGAGTCACTAGAGCTTGGCTGTGTACGAACTGCCAGAAGGGCAGACCATGCTCGGACGAGATCTTGAAAAACGCCCCGTTGTTCCAAGGTTCGTTCTCGGCGCCATAGGCTCCAAGAAACGCAGTCATGCTGGCCGACCAACAGTTCTGGGTGGTGCCCTGGGGATAGTACGGCGTGCGCAGGATGTTGTCCCCAATCATTGCGGGGATCGGATCGCTCTTGCGGGACTGGACCACCGCACTCGAGAAGCTATCGACCTCGACGGTGATGGTCCCGAGTGTGCCATCTGCGGTGTTGTCCAGGAACACTGGACTTTCGTCACCATGAAACCAAATCACTTGTGACTCGGACGGCACTGCGCCTTCGGAGAACCCTGGAACTACGAACTGGATCGTGACGATGCCGGTGGGTTGTTGGGTCGCCTCAAAGCGGTAGACATCGTGCCAGTAGTCTTCTGGGGCGGTATCGGGGGCGTAGCGGTAGATCGTCAGACTCGATGAGGCGGGCATCGCACCGGCGGGGACAGTCACTCGGGTTCCGTTTCCGAGTGTAATCTCACCGGCGCCAGTTCCGTCCATCGTCAGAGTCGTCGTCGTCGTGGGGGTGTCCTCGCTTAGCAGGGTATCCAGAGTTGGGGCTGTATCAGCGCCTTGAGGTGGCAGTACGGGCCCGTCGTCGACGTCGCCGCCATCTGGTTCACTGGCATCCGCAGTGTCGATCGAGACGTCGCCCGAGAGGTCTGACTGAGTCACCTCGCCGCCGTCTATCCCATCGGCGTCGTCATCTCCACCGCTCGAGCTACCGCTTCCGGTTAGGATCTCGCAGCTCGCGAGTAGACCAGTAAGAAGCAGCAAGAGAATGAGTCGCCGCACACTGTAAGCCGTTGCCATGTGTGTCCCCTTCGTTTTTTCGGTGTCATCTGGTGCGCAATATAACAGATCGCCTCGTACCTAACCTAGTCGCGCCGGCTGCGGATCCTGAGCCAAGTATTTCAGCGAATCTCAGATAGTGACGAAGCAAGTCGTCGCGCTATTCATTTGCCGCGAGTAACTCCGCTGGGAGGACGTCCGCCCAAGTGAGTGCGCAGGGTGTCAGGTCCGGAACGTCGTGACCAAAGACAGGCGAAACCACGACCAGGAACTCGTAGAAGGAGAACGCGGTGCCTCCATACATCCACTGCTCCCCGATTTTGAATACAGGGGACAGATGGCTCATACCATCGAGTTCGAATGCGATGGCGTCCACAAACCCCCTACTCAACAGCTCCTCGACGTCGATGTAGATGACCTCGGCGACCTCTTCTGGATTCGCGACGTGGTCTTCTGTGGGAACCTCAGCAACGAAGGGTTCGAGGCGATAGTCGGAAGTGTAGAGTGGAATCGACGACAGGCGGCCCAATAAATCGCCGCCGCTGATTCCCACCTCTTCGCGCGCCTCTCTCAGAGCCGTCGAGAACAGGTCGGTATCTTCGGGCTCTGGTCGGCCACCCGGAAAGCAGATTTCACCGCCGTGGTAGCGCAAGTGTGCAGCTCGCAAGGTACAAATTACGTTCAGACGGTTGGCCCACAGCAGGGGAATCAAGATCGGAGCCCGGATGTGATTCGTTCGACCAGGAAGCGCTGGCATTTCGTACCAAGGATGCTCGCCGAGGGCTTTGGCTATGTCTGAGGCGGATGGTTGCACACCGCTAGGATAACGTTAGGGCGGGTCGGTGTCACTGGTTCGCGGCGAAAGCTGACAATTGGCGAGCCGGGCCCACTGGATAGTGGCAGCCAGAACACCCTCAGTGGAAGAAGCCACCGCGGCTGGGGCTGACCTGAGATTGGCTTACGCGAATCGCGCTGCGGCTGACCATGTCGAAAACCTGGCGCAGGGCGTGGGGGGTGGTGCCCACCTGGACTTCGATGTTCTCGTCAGGAACCCCCATGTTGGAAGCGACCGCTCTGAAGTCGACCGCATCCCCGACACCGACAAATGCCAAAACGAACTGCTCGGAAGCGAGGAGGTCTCGGCTGATGTCAGCGCAGGCGCCTGCGGTGCGGCGCGAGCCAACGTCCTCACCGTCTGTGATAATCACCACGATGGATTTACAGGGCGTTCCGCTGTCACGAAGCTGCTGTGCGTAGGCTACATTCGCGGCCAGTGCGTCACACCACGTATCGTACAGCGATGTACAACCTCCCGGTCGATAGTTCGTGGCATCCAACGACGCAGCTTCTTCCACCGGCACGTAGGAGTGAATGACCTTTGCTCTGTCCTGGAAGGTCCAAAGTGCGAGCAGGATGCTCTCCCGCTCTCGAGCAGTCGCGAATGTGTCGAGCAGCTGGTTGTAGCCATCTCGAACTGCTTGCTCGAGACCGAGCGATCCGATACTCGACGACTCGTCGAGGAGGACGGTCACGAGCAGGACGTCGGTCGTCATGATTTGGTCCGTGTCCATGCCGGCGGCTCCGGCGATAACCATCCCACCCAGATCGCCGCTGAGGACAGACGAGGTGTGGGTGCTTATCAGACCGTGGCTAGCCGCCTGGTTGAATAGGTTTTTCAGGTTGTTCTTCTTGCTCATTGTGTCCTCCTAGGCGATTGGTTCTGAGGTTGTCGTGATGTTCATTCCGGCCGCGCGAAACTCTTCAAAGGCCTTCTCTGCGACGAGGGGGAAGTTGAGTTCGTCGGGGAGCGGGTCGAGCGGTGGCGCCGGAACGGGGCTCGTGGCGTCTTCGAGGATCCAGACCTTTCGGGCCAACGCCGAGTCAATCGACTCGATTTCGCGCTTCAAGTCGTTGATCGTCGAGAGCACGCAGTGGGATTTGGCCTGGCCAAAGACATAGATTCGGTCATACTCCATCAACATTTTGAAGAAGGGGGCGTTGAAGCCACCGACGACCTGCTGCCCGAGAGATTCGACCTCGGGTGAGAGGACCGAGTAGTTCTCGGTCATGCTGTGAGTACCCTTGGTCTCGAAGTGAGTCTGGCTCCGCCGAGCCACGCTGTGAAAGATTGCCGCCTCCATCAGTGCTGGGACCAAGGCGTGGCTGATACCACCCAAAAGGGTGTGGTAGGGCCAGATTGTGAGAACGTACTTACCCGAGGTCTCCAGCTTGCGGCAGTACTCGAGGGCCTCCTTGGGATGGGCGATGGGCATCCATTTGCCCGAGCGAACATCCTCGTGGGTGATTGGCGTGAAGGGAGCCGGGTGTTCGCCGTCCGAATTGACCCACCAAGCCGGGTGGAAGATCTGAAACACGCGGTGAGTATCCATCGAAAAGTGGAGACCGGTTAGCTTGTCTAGGTTTCGATAGATCCACTCGACGGTTCGCCGAGTATCCTCTACGGCGCCCGGTACGAAGAGGCTCGCCTCGGGATTGCAGAAGCCGACCTGGCAGTCGATGCCGAATGCTGCGATTCGCATGCGATCGGTGTTGGACGGTTCGATTTTGCCCGCACGTCGAAGGGCTTCCGCCTCTGCTGCGACCAGTGCTGACCGTTCTTGATAGAGCTTGGCTACATCTGCTGGGTCATAGAATTTTGGAAATGTGGTTGTCATGATGAACCTCCTAGTTTGAGGGTTAGTAGAGAGATAGAGCTCGTACCGTCCTGGTTTTCGCGGTCGAGCACCCAAAGGGCCCCGCCCGGGGCTGGAAAGAGTGATGATTCAGCGTTGACGAACGGTTCGGTGTCTGCAAAGCGAGTCGACTCGCACAGGCCTCCCGATTGGGACGAGAAGGCGACCAAGCCGTCGTCGGTCGAGCACAGGACTGTGGTACCGCTGAGCGCCTTACCACCCACCCGGTGAAACAACGGGTTGCTCTCGGGGGAGCCCTCTTCGCGAGCCAGTACCCTACCGTCGGAGGTGATCATCAGGCTGACGGCGCGTTCGGTTCCGGCGTATTCGTCGCGCCACTCGAGAAGCGCTGTAGATCGGCTGAATACAGCGGCGATATCGAGTAGGCGTCCCGTTATCGGCGGCACGTCGAGAGTTCGTAGGCCGGGACGGTCGGGATCGAAACAGAATGCGCGCGTGATTTCACCAGCACGGTAGAGCCCAACCCCGAAGTCGTTGCCCGCCGCGATCCAAGTGTTGTTTTCGAACACCCGACCGAGCCGGTTGTCGCCGCTCAGCAGCCAGTCCCCGTGAACTCGGCACAAAGTTGCCGTATTGGCCGATACCGCCGGGGCGCCCTGGAAGGTACCGCAGGGGTACTGCTCGACGAGCTCGTCGCCGTCGAAGCCCAGGACTCTGTTTCCCTGTGCAAGCCAAGTGCGTTTGCCGGCTAGCTCAACGGTTAGCCCGGTGGGCCGCGGTCCGACCGTGACCACGGTTCCGTCCTCCCGCCTCAGCTTTCCGTCATCGTAGGTGGCGTAGCTCAAGCCCGGATTGAGTTGCAGGTCCTCTATACGGCCCATTGTGGAGAACACGAGCTCAGCGCTGCAGGCTCCGCGATGTAGGGTCGCTGGCCGCCTTGCATGGCGACCGCTTCGGCAGCTCGGGCACTGTTGGCGGGCATGGGTGCAACCGCAACTGCAACGGACCCAGCGAAATCGCAGAAGGTCCTTCGGGAAGCGGCCCCGTTCACCTCGCTCGAACAGGCCCGTGAGCCACTCGATGAGCGGATCCGGCAAAACAGAAGTCGGTATCGCGCCCTTTGGGTAGAGAACTGCGTCGTCAAAGATGCTGCACCTGGCCTCTGCGCGATGCAAAAGTGTCGGGTAACTGGGATGCACACCGCCGTATGGATGAACATGCAGCAGGCTCGACAGGAGCATGACCGAAAATGCGTACCAGTCGGATTCGGGTGTGAAGACACCGTGTTCTCTGTCGAAGTCGATGTTGTAGAGCTGCGGATCGAGGAAGCGTTCGTGAGCCACGACGCATGGGTATTTCGCGAATTGTAACGAGTCCGCGTCGATGACCCAGGCCCTTGTGCCCTCGAACAACACGTTGCCATCGTTGAGATCGCCAATAACGACACCATGCCGGTGGAGATGGTCGATCGTTGTCCATAGATCGTTGAAGACCGGAGCGAGATCGTCTCGGTCAAAGGCGACTCCCCCGTGTCCCTTGAGGGTCAGCTTCCTGAATGAGGTGCCGGTGACGAGTTTCATCGAAAAACCGAGCGTCTCCTGTGAGTTCGGATCGACTACGAGGTCACGTGGCCCGAGAACAGCGCTGGGGAGATGAGTCGGAAAGTTTTGGATCTTCCGCTTTCTAAGCTCGTATAGACGCGCCAGGCGAGCGTGTTCGGTCGGACCACAGTTGGGGTCGACCGCATGGTAAATCTTGATGGCTCGATCGCGGTCGCGGTAGACGCGCGCCTCCCCGCCCACCCCAATGAGGTCGCGGTCCTCGAGCGTGATCATTCGGTTATTGATCTGGACTCTCACGCCAGCCTCCTTCGGCACATTGCCATCGAGGTGTCGTCGAAAATCCGCGTGCGAGCAGCGACCTGATTGAGGCGCTTCTGCATAAGGGTTGGGTTGTTCAGATAACGGTCGGCGGTCCAAAACTCCGCGAGACCAGGAGTCTCCACCGGCTGGTGTCGCTCGAGTTCTAGTGCACCGTCGGTAGCCAACAGCAGGGACTGGACTTCGCTGGTTGGAATCCGGCTCAGAAGGTTCAACCTCTTGGCGGGAATCTCCTCCAGCAACCCGTACCCCAGGTAGTTGGGACAGTTCCTCTCGTCGAGCTCGACCAACAGGCCGTTCACGGCGTAACAACCGTCTCCAGCCCCCACGACCGTGGTGTGGGACTCGCCCACGAACGCGATCAGGAGCGTGAACAAAAGGTGGTCGTGGACGAACCCTGACCCGGTCTCATCACTCCCCGTTACGCTGCTAGTGATTGTCTTCAAGGCCGCGAGAAGTTCGCTTTCGATGAGGTGCTCGGCGCCCGCCGATGTCTCTAGTAGTCGAGATGCGTTGTGGTGGAGCCAACTGGCAGCCGTTCTTGCTCCCCATTCGCTGTACCGTCCACCCGAACACCCATCGGCGACTGCCAGCAAAAGACCTGCTGGCGTCTCGGCAATCGCGACGGCGTCCTGGTTGCACCGGTTGGTTCTCAGGTGCTCAGCGCCCGTGATTGAGGCCTGGCAGGTAGCAAAGGCTAGGGAACTAAAACATGTCACGATACAACCCCAAAACAATTCAGACTCCATTAAGAGTCGTTATGACTTTTATATAACCACTCGCGACTCTTATGTCAAATCTACTTGCTTCAGAATGCAAAGGGATATATCCCCACTCGGAGCAGCAAGGGGGGGCTAGATGGCCTGCACAGTCACATTGATACCTGGAGACGGCATTGGACCGGAAGTCGTGGAAGCGGCTGTCCGAATCATCGATGCCTCGAGCGCCGACATTGAGTGGGAATCGGTAACGGCCGGTGAGTCGGCTATGGCGGCCTATGGGACGCCATTACCAGACGAGGTTCTCGACTCGATTCGCCGCAACCGAGTGGCCCTGAAGGGTCCGCTTGGCACGCCAATCGGGCATGGATTCACGAGCGTCAACGTCGGTATTCGCAAGGCGCTCGACCTTTACGCCAACCTCCGGCCTGCGCTGAGCACGCCGGGGGTCAAGAGTCGCTACAAAAACGTCGACGTGGTGGTCGTTCGAGAGAACACGCAGGATCTCTACGCCGGCTATGAAAGCGTGGTCAGTCCCGGTGTAGCGGTCGCGATGAAAATCATCACGCGGGACGCATCGCGGCGGATTGCTCGATTTGCTTTTGAGCATTGTCGGCATGCGGGCAGACGTCGGGTCACGGCGGTCCACAAAGCGTCGATCATGAAGTTGAGCGATGGACTTTTCCTAGAAATGGCGCGCGAAGTGGCCAGCGACTACCCGTTCACGACCTATGACGAGATCGCTCTGGACCGGCTGGTCATGACCTTGGTCGACGATCCCCACGCGTTTGACGTCCTCCTGCTTCCCAATCTGTCGGGAGACATCGTCTCAGACATCTGTGCGGGTCTTGTTGGCGGCTTGGGCCTGCTTCCAGGAGCCAACATTGGGGTCCACAGCGCGGTTTTCGAAGCGGTCCACGGCACGGCCCCCGATATCGCAGGCAAAGGCATCGCGAACCCGATGGCGGTCGTCAACTCCTCCATGCTGATGTTGGACCACATTGGGGAGCGGACCGAGGCCAAACGGATTCGGGCAGCCACTGGTAAGGTCTTGCTCGAGGGGCGCCGGGTAACGGCCGACCTTGGAGGAACTGCCAGCACATTGGAATTCGCAGACGCTGTGATCGAAGCGATGGCGACAGTCGAGATAGAGGAGTAGGAGATGGCCGCCAATCGCGTTGTATTGATTCACAGTGCCGGCGAAGAGTCGGTTGTCGAAGCAGCTCAAATGCTACTCGAGCGCATCGGCGCTGATGTCGAGTGGGTTCGACCTCAAGCGCCTCCCTTCGCTGACGAAGGCTGGACCGACCAGCAATGGGATGAAGTTGCCGGCCTTATCAAGGACTCTGGACTCGCGCTGGCTGGTGCTCTCGGTGCAGCGGAAGGCTGGGACGAGCGCAGCCCCCACGTTGAGCTGCGGGAACGCTGCCAATGCTTCGCTGGTATTCGACCGATCACGGGACTGCGTGGGCTCCGCGCCCGTGTTCCGGACCTGGATGTGGTCGTGATCAGGGAGACCACCGAGGATGTGTACGCCGGTCACGAGCACGAGCTCATGCCTGGCGGTGTGGCTACGCTGAAGACGGTATCCAAGGCTGCTAGTGAACGGATCGCTCATTTCGCCTTCGACTACGCGCGCCGCCACGCTCGCAAACGCATTACGATCATTCACAAAGCAAACATCATGAAGGAGACCGACGGCCTCTTTCTGAGGACCTGTCGCGCGATCGGTAAGCAGTACCCCGACATCGAAACGGACGACCTGATCGTTGATAACGCGTCGATGCAAATGGTGCTTCGGCCTGAACGCTACGACGTCTTGCTGTGCGGTAACCTCTACGGAGACATCCTCTCTGCGCTGGCAGCAGGCTTGGTCGGCGGGGCGTCGGCTAAGGCTGGTGTCGCAGTCGGCGAGGATCTTCGGATTTTTGAGTCTTTGAGCCCCTTCGGGACGACGGAGCACGGCGCTGACAAGCTGAACCCACTTCCTCTCCTACTGCCCGCCGTGCGGTTGGTGAACTACATAGGCCAGCGAGAAGCTGCTCGACGCCTGCGGTCCGCCATTCAGGACGTTCTGGTAGACGCTGACGTCAGAACACCCGATTTGGGAGGAAGCGCGACTACTTTGGACATGGCCGACGCCATCGCCAAAAAGCTGTAGCCGGCCGGTATGAGCAGCCAGCCAACCCGACATTCGGTCGATAATCGCGGTCTCAAACTCAACGTCTGGTCGTGGGGCTCTAGCTCCACCAGCGTCGTTCTTCATCACGGCTTTCTCGACCATTCCCGCTCCTGGGACCCGCTTGCTGAGCGGCTGCAGGGCCAATACCGCGTGCTCGCAGTCGATGGCCGCGGTCACGGGGACAGCGACTGGATTGGCGCCGGAGGATACTACTACTTTCAAGACTACGTGTCCGACCTGAGCCGAGTCATTGACGAACTTACAGAAGGGCCAGTAATCCTCGTTGGTCATTCGATGGGTGGGATGGTCGTGTCGTTGTTCTGTGGCGCGTTCGCATCACGAGTCCGCGCCATGGTCTCGATCGAGGGATTTGGCCCCCCAGGCGGCGCCCCAGAGGATGCCCCGGAGCGGATGGCGGGCTGGGTCCGGGCGGTTGAAGCCAAGACAGACGCAGAGGGACGGCTACTGGCAGACATCGATGCAGGCGCTGCGCGCCTGATGCGGCGCAATCCGCGCCTCGACCGCGATTTTGCTGTCCACCTCGCCACCCACGGCACAAAAGAGACTGAAGATGGACGCCGCTGGAAGTGGGATCCGATGCACCTGACCGTTGGCCCGCAGCCATTTTATCTGGCACAGGCACAGGCATTCTGGCGGCGTGTGAAGTGTCCAGCTCTGTTGATATCGGGTGGCGAGAGTTTGTTTCGCTATCCCGAGGGCCACGGCCGTGAGTGCATTCCCGGCGCCGACAGCGACACGATCGCAGAAGCGGGCCATATGGTGCACTACGAGCAACCCGAGGCCCTAGCTGAGCGTCTCGCTCAGTTCATCGATGGGGTGGTGAGCCCTTAGTTCGGATGAGTAGCGTCCGCTTCTTTCGCCATCGAAACGATCGCCAGCGCCACGCTGGCCAGTACCACGACACAACCTAGTACGACGACCAGGGTCGGGCTTTCGCCCAACCAGAGGAAGGCGAGGATCGTCGCACCCACCGGTTCTCCAACGGTCGCCATGCCAACCACTACCGGCCGGGTGTGCTGAACAGCCCAGGTGAGAATCGTATGGCCCACCAGCTGCGGTATCACAGCGGCCAAAACCAGAAACAGGAGGGCCTCACTCGAGGCCGGCCGGATGGGCATGCCGGCGGCGGCCGCTGAGGTGAGCGTCGCGACGGCTCCCACGCCAGTGGCGAGCGCCGAGAAAATCCAGATGTCGAGTGACTTTCCAAGTCGGCGCGCCAACAGGAGGTAGCCTGCCATTCCGGCTGCGCCGAGTAGGGCCAGTCCGTCACCGAGCAAAGCGGTCGCCGACAGATTCCAGTCGGATCCACCCACGATGAGAATGCCGATGGTGGCGAGGCCGACTGCCGCCCAGAGACGCCGATCGGGCCGGTCTCTGCCGGTCACCAATGCCACGACAGCCAGCAAGAGCGGAGTCGATGTCACCAGCGTGACGGAGGCAGCGACCGTCGTTAGAGAGAGCGACCAGACCCAGGCTCCGAAGTGGATGCCGTAGAACAGACCAGCGAAGCAACCCGCACTGACGAGTCGACGGCTAGAGCGTCCCTGTGTCCATGAGCGAATCGCCATCGGCGTCAAGAGCACGCATGCAATGAGGAGTCGGATTCCGGCAGATACGAGCGGCGGTGTTGGGCTGGCCTTGCGAAAGAAGATTGCGGCGAATGATATCGCCGTGACAGCGACGAGCAAGGCGACGCCAATCACTCCGGCGCCGTTTTGCCGGCGGCTCACTGGAGCCAGTGTTCGCTTACCTCTTCGAGGCGAAGGCGGTCCTCTTCATTGAGCACGCGAACCAGCATGAACTTCTCGTTCTCGTTGTGCACCTCTTGAACGCCCGGTCGCAGTTCGGAGGGCAGCGACGATGTGAAAGACCGACCCTGCTGCATGATCGCGTAGAAGGAGCGACCGTCATTCTGATCGAGGAAGTGCTGAAAATCAGAGTCGTCCTCACAGGGAATGACTTCGTTGTGGGTGTAGTAGGTCTCACCCCGCCAATTCAGCTTGTAGGCCACGATTGGCTCGGCACAATATGGCTTGAAGTCAGGTGCTCCGGTTGGCGGGCTGATCGGCGTGCACAGGTTGTAGTAGGTCTGCCACAGATAGCCTTGACTCCAATCGACCGCGATGCTCGGCATGTAGACATCGAGCGCCCAGACAGTGAGGCTGGTCGAACAGACCATGATCGCCGAGATGGCGGCGGTCCGGATCCTCTTGGCCGTAAAGACCAGAAGAAAGAACCCGAGCAATCCGACCCCGAAAATGAACTTCAAGGCGGTCGCGAAGCCGGCGGTGAGACCCGGCTGCCACTTGCGATCGTACTGATATGTAAACAGGTTCTTCAGATTCTGCGGCTCTGAGAACAGGTCGTAGCCAATCATCACGAAGATTGCGACGGCCGTCAGATAGAGCGGGAAGAAGTTCTTCACCTTCTTTGCGAAGAGGTCCTCGAGATACAAGCCGACCAGCATCGCAATCGCTGGCACACACGGGAAGATGTAGTGGTGGAACTTGGTCTTACCCAGGGTGAAGATCGTAAACGCCAGAACCGCCCAGAGTACGAGCATCAGGCGGGCGCGTTGCTGGTCTGTGCGTTTCCCAACCGCATCGCCACCGGTTATTCGGGCAAACGCAGCCGGAATGAAGGCGACCCAGGGGAACAAACCGTATCCAAGCCACTTCACGAAGTGCTCGAAAGAGCCGTTGTCAGTCTGGTGGACTCCGCTTGCCAGCCTGCGAAGGTGATCGTGGACGATGAACCGATTGTAGTAGTCCATCCCGTGGCGCAGGAACATCGACGCGTACCAGGGACAGCAGATGGTCAAGAAGAGGATGATTCCGCGGTGCAGCTCGAGCTTGAGCAGACGCCACCACTCACCCGTGAGCAGCAGGTAGACCAGCGCGATGAGCCCCGGGAGCGCGAAACCGAGCAGTCCTTTCGCGAGCGTCGCCAGGGCCACAAAGAGGTAGAACCCGAGCATCCAGACTTGGCGCTTGGTCTTGTTCTTGTTCAGGTACAGGAACCATATCAGCACCACGAGAACGCCTACCGAGTAGAGCGCTACGAGCACGGGACCGTATCGAAAGAACGCCCTCATGAACGGCAACTCTTCTCGGAAGTTGCTGAACTTCACCCAGACGAGCTGCATCTGCGGGATGAACATGACCAGATAGGTCGTGAGCAGCAGCCAGACGTCGCCTGGTGATGCAGCCTCGTCCTTTCGCTTGCCGAACATACCCATCAGGAGGAAGCACATGCCGACGGTCATCAAGCCCACGTAGGGCATGTCCGTTTGGCTCTGGCGCCCCAACATCGCCCAAAATGGACTCGTGGTAACCACCACGCTCATGAGAATGCCCGCTCGGCGATTCCAGATTTCGCGGCCCATCTCGTAGACCATGAAGCTGCCGAGCAATGCGATGAGTGCGACTCCGAAGCGGATCCCCCACTCCGAGAAACCAAAGGTCTCCAACCCCATCGCCATCATCCACATCAGCAGGACCGGCTTGGAATAGAAGTAGTTGCCTTCGGAATGACCGTTGGCGTCTCGCCAGTGGCTTCCCCACCAGGTGCTAACCCAGTCGCCACGCTCGATCATCGAGCGACCCACCTCGCCATAGTGGGTCTCCCAGGGGTCCCAGAGTCCGAATGATCCCATGAACGGGATGAAGATCAGACCCAGAAACAAGAGGACGAGCAGTCGAAAGCGCCACTCGCCTTTCGGTAGCGAGCTCGGTTGTTTGATCGGTTTTGGGCCGCCGCAATGGCGGTATTGGAACCAGTCGTCGCTCTGGGTCGCGAAGGCAATTGCGTCCGTGTAACCCAGTAGTATGGGGACCAACAACAGGGCCCAGCCTCCCAAGAACAACATCTCACCGGGCGCTGATGAAATTATGCATCCCAGTCCTGCGGCCAGAAACGCGAGATGAAGTCCGACCCAGGCAAACCGACCGAGGTAGGCGCGATGGAGCCCAATCGAACCGAAAAAGAACGCAAGTAGTGATGCCAGGATGCGCGATTTCAACGGGAGAGCCCTTTGAGACTGAGTGCGTCGGCAAACGGGGCTTCTAGCTCATGAACGGCCCGCATGCAAGCGCTATGTTGGTCTGGGAGCCAGCAAACTCGTGGTGTGCGTCCAAATTGAGCGGTCTGGTTTTTTGACCGTACGGACAGAGAATCGGGTACTCGCAGGTCGGTCTGGAGGGTTGCGTTCGACAGATGCCTATAATACACCCGAATGGAGTTCATCACAGCCAACACGGAAGCACTGAATGCGTGACGATTGGAACACCTTCTGGATGAAACAGGCCTACCTCTATTCAGAGCGGGCGACTTGCGATCGCCGGCACGTGGGCTGCGTGTTGGTCCGCGACAATCGACTGATCTCAGCCGGCTACAACGGCTCGTTGTCGGGTTTGCCCCATTGCGATGACGACGGTCATCTCTATCTCGAAGGACGCTCTGGATGTCAGAGGACGAGTCACGCAGAGGCCAACGCCATTTCACAGGCGGCACGGATTGGCCATTCGACGGACGGCAGCGCCGCTTATGTCACGACGCTGCCCTGTCTGACCTGTTTCAAACTGCTGCATATGGCTGGAGTAAGGAAGATCTACTACGCCGAGGACTATCGCGAGTCCTACTCCCACACTCTGGCTGCCGAGGCCGGTGTCGAACTGCATCACTGTCCGACTGGGACCGAAGGCTGAAGGAGTTGCGTTGAGAGCAATCGATATTGAGCTAACGCAGTGTGACCTAGATAGCGCTTCTCTTTTCGCTGCACTCGAGAGTGTTGCGTTTCCGTTTCCAGACGCGTCCCTCAAGGCAAGAATCGACAATGTAAAGAACCACCGGCGGTGTCCCATCGATCGGCACTTTCTAGCTCGCGTGGGGGGCTCCGTGGTGGGCGGCTTTCGAATCATGCCTCTCGAAATGCGCGTATCCACCGAGAGTGACGGGTGGATTCAGGTGGGAGGCTTGGGCCGTCTGGGTGTCTATCCGCACTTTAGACGGCAAGGCTTGGCAGGGGGTGTGATCCGCTTGGTTTTGCAGCAGAGCTACGAACAGGGCGATCTCCTCTCACTGCTCTACCCAACTTCGTTTGGCCTGTACCGACGCTACGGCTATGCCCTTGCAAGCCGTCATGTCCTGTATTGTGTGCCGCCCGGGGCTTTTCCAGATGATGTGGGTCGGGAGCGGATACGACCGGCCACGCCAGCTGATGTGCAGGAGATAAATCACTGCTACGAGAATCAGCTGTACGGAGCGCTGGGCCTAATTCGGCGGTCGGCCCGGATTTGGCGCGACAGCTACTTGATGGGCCCCCCAGAGGAACCCAGTGCTCGCTGGGTGTACGTCGGTGACAGTGGTCAGATCGAGGGTTACCTAGCAACAGTCTATAACCAGACCGCGAATTTCGCTGTGCAACGGCTGGAGGTCAGAGAGTGGTTCGTCACCTCTGGCGCAGCTCTTCGCGCATTTATGGGGTTCTTCCGGGCTCAGTCCAGCAGCATCGAGCTGGTTCAGGTACCCGCGCAGCCGCGCTGGTCTCTCGAGGGCGCGCTCGTCGAACCCGTCTGGCCGCAGGACCCCGACGTTTCGCCTTGGCGTCAGCCTTTGGGGAAGATCTGCAGCACCTTGGTCGGCCGTATCATTCATCTCGATAAGGCGATCGCGGCCCGTGGCTTCGCCGAAGACGGCCGAATCAACCTGTTGGTGGAAGACTGGGGCCTTCCCGTGAATTCAGGATACCGGGCCTTGTGCACCGAAGGTGGCCGGGGGGAACTGCGAGCTGCCGAAGAGGGCCTAGCGGATGTCCGGTTGGATATCTCCGTCCTTTCCAGTCTTTATTGTGGTGCCACTACCGCCCGCCAGGCGCTGATCTTCGGCCAACTAGAGGCCTCCCCGGAAGCGGCCGAACAGCTTGATCGTATGCTGGGCGACTCCTCTTTCATGGTCTGGGACTACTTCTAGCTGGCACTTATGGGCTTTGCGGCCGGAAATCTCGACGCAGCAACCCTTTCAGGGAAGACACGAAATCGCTGACTTTTTCGTCGGAAGGACGTGGGCTGTATCGACAGTACTCGTAGAGGTCCAACACCTCTTCCAGCTCGGCAGCATGGGATAGCTGGTGGGCTTTTACTTGCTCGAGAACCGATCCAACCGTGTCGCTGATACCCACCTCAATTCCGGCCTTTCCGAGTCTGCGCAACAGTTTGAGGTACAACTTGCTCACTCTGTTGAGCCTCCTCTTGGATCGCTGGCGGGCACGCAGTGTCACCCGCCGAGCTCGGGTGAGCTTGGCGTAGGAAACGATCAAGAAGGGGATCAGAAATCCAGTCACGATCGGAGGGGTTGTGGCCTCGGGGCGCCATAGCAACAGAGGCGCGAGGACCGAGAGCCCAATCATTGAAAGCCCGAGGACGGTATCTATGTGCGACCAGTGGCGATTTTTAGACTTCCGCCAGCGCAACAGGCCGCCAAAAACCAGCCAAATGAAAGCCCATGCGACGAAAACTGGCATGTTCCAGGCCACACGCAGTGCCGAACCGCGGAGAATCTCTCCCAAGCTCGCACCATCACCTCCGAAAGTCCGGGCCGCTGCCTGCGCGATGTTGATTTGTGATTCGAGGTTGTAGTCGACGACGTGCCGGTACCAAAACATGCGAACGTTATCGAAGAAGGCTAGAATCGTGGTCCAGGTCGACTCTTCTGCGGCGCTGGGCAGTCCTTCGGGTGGTGTCGGGTCGAAGGTCACCCAACCCGCTCCCGGTAGGTATAACTCGGTCCACGAGTGCGCGTCTGATTGGCGGACCTCTAGGTAGCCACCGATCGGGTTCCACCGTCCTCCCAGGAACCCGTTGACGTTGCGCGCGGGAATACCGGCTGCCCGGGCGAGCAGTACCATCGCCGTTGAGAAGTACTCGCAGTGGCCCGTCCGAGTCTCGAACAGGAACGATTCCATCGGATTGCTCTGATCCACCACCGGAAGATCGAGTGTGTAGGCATAGTTGGCTTCGAGGTAGGCCTCGATTGCCCGAGCCCGTTCCAGTGGCGTAGCGAACGGACTGGTGATCTGGTCAGCCAGGTCGTAGAAGCGCTGGGTTAGAGCGTCCGGTAGTCCCAAATACTGGTCGGCGAGGTTGCCCCGCAGACGCCGAACTCCACGCCGTTGCTCGTCCCAGTCTGCGAATTCTCCGAAATCGGCGAAGCCATTGTACAAAACCTCTCGCGGCGTGATTTCGGGCAATGAGTAGACCACGTACCGAACGCCCGTCGTACTCTCTCGAATCAGGCGTATGTCTCCGGCCCGATTAAACTCGGTTTGAACTCGGAAATACGACTGGGGCAGTGCGGGGTCTTCGTCGGGAAACTCGAGGGCGAGTGGTTGCGGCATACCGAATAGAAGATCTGACCCCAAGGGTTCGAGATAGATTTCCTGTTTAATGGGCTGGTCGTTCGGCCCTCGGCGCGACGGTGGGTGACCACTCATTTCCCGATCAAACGCGTCATCGGTAGCGGAGTAGACCATCTCCGAAACCCAGGCGGGCTGGTTGCGGTATGGACGGCCCTCCTGCGTCCATCTGCTTCCGTCGAAGTGATTGAAGCTCGTCCCGCGCCATCGCGTCTCGAATCTGGGTTCGCCTTCGATCTCTGGGAAGGTCACCCGCATAACCACGGTTCCGTCCTCCCGAATCGTCCCGTGATCGCCGAGCTCCATCATTTCGTTGAAACCGGTCGCTGATACGGGTGAACGGCCAAACTGATCGAAAGCACCGAGACCGACCCTGGGAAAGAGGAGGAAGAAGGCGATACTGAAGAGGCTAACGACAAAAGCCAGACCGCCGACCGTCATCATGAAGCCGGCTTCGATTCGAAACCGCTTCAGCTGCTTGGGGTGGTAGGCCGTCATCTCTTCGCGGAGATGCTGAACCGCGAGTGCCACCGTAGCGATGACCATGTAAACGACAAATGACAGTCCGAACATGAGACCCGGGTTGAACGCGCTACCCGAAACCAGGAGCAGGAAACTCAACACTTTGATTTGGGCATAGTCGCGTGTGCCCTGGCGCTGCATGAGTTTGAATACCGTCAGAATCAAGACGAGATCCAACAAAGGCTCAATTCGAAAATCGCCAGCGAGAAAGAAGCGAGCCACCATTACGGCGATGGCCACGCTTGTGAGCACAGTCCACACCCACTGCCGTTGTTTCAGATCAACGCGTGGAGCCTCCCAGAACCAACTGACGAAGTAGCCCGCCGTGAAGATGGCGAGTGTCGCGGGATTCATCTCCCCACCGAGGGCCAGCAGAACGACCGGGATCAATACCATCAGGTAGACCAGGAACTTGTGCAGCCTCAGTAGATTCATCGAGCCACCGGCTTTCCGCCGCCGTTGAGGCCGACGGGGAACATGTTTGGGTGGCTGAGCAACGCGGGGCTCCCCGAGACCAAGTGGAGTGTCAGACAGCTCCTGTTGGTCGATCCTAATGGGAGGGGGCGGCTCGAGTTGTCTCGGTGAATCTCGAGCAACGCGAGGGCTCGCAGGATCTGGTTGAGTTGTGCGGAGCCGACTCCTGGCGTCACCACCCCGTCGACCGACGTCAAACCAACCTCGCAGCCCTCGTCGATGAGTTTTTGAGCGAGTGCGGCGGCGACTTCGATGAGTCGTTCCATTGCCCGCTCTTCGTTCTTGCCCGCCTTCTCGGTCAGCACGTTGTAGACACCGATGGACACCGTTCTACTGAGCTCGCGCTCGGTCTCCCTGACCACTAAATCGCCACGCCTGGCTGTCACCTTCCAGTGAATGCGGCGCCAGTCTTCGCCGGCGAAGTAGTCACGGAGGGCAAAGAACTCGTAACCCAGACCTTTGCGTGGGTCTTCCTCTGCGCCGTCGAGACGGCTTCGCCCGAGATCGAGCTGAGGCGGTTCGACCAAGCGGGGAAAAACGAGCCGTTCTCCCTTCTTCTCGAGGCGTTTGCTTTTCTCGAAGAAGCCGAAGGGAAATCGTGTAACGAGATCAATGTGCTCATAACGATAGAGACCGCGGCGGGGTGGAGTGATCGAGCCGCGCTGGGTTCGCTCCATGCCTGCTGGAACGCGATGAACCAGGCAGCGAGGCAATGCGGGTTCTCGCTTGGCACGATCGCTCCCCTTCTTTTTTTTCTTGCTCTTCTTTCCTTGGAGCGCCTGGCGCCATTCTTTGGTGTCGTGGTCTTCGCCTTCCACGACTTCGATAGAGAACGACGGAATGAAGACCTTCTCGTTTGTGAGTCGATATTGGACAACCCCTTCGGATCCGGCGAAGAGGGGCGGACTCGGCAGGCGCTCGATGGCGACCTTCCTGATCATCGACTCCGACATGATACCGCTCACGATGATCAGGCCGAGCATCATTCCGAGGAGCATGTACAGAAGGTTGTTTCCCGTATTGATAGCGCCGACGCCCAGCAACAGCGTGATCGCGACGAACCAGCGTCCCGACCGGGTGAACTTCAGGCGCCGTGGCGGCCGAAGCCAGCGCCGAATTCGTTCGGCGGTGGTTCTTTGGAGTGCTGCGCTTCCCATCGCTTAAATCGGTGCTTCGATGGAGCTCAGCAGTTCTTCGATGATCGTCTCTGCCACGCGCCTCGTGTCCCCCATCACTGCCACCGATCCGCCTACGGCCACTCGGTGAGCCAGCACGGGAACGGCCAGCTGACGGGCATCATCCGGCACGACGTAGTCGCGTCCTCTCACCCAGGCCAGCGCACGCGCCGTCTGGAGTAGTGCGAGGGCACCGCGGGTGCTCACGCCGATCGAGAGCCGAGTCGACTTACGCGTCGCGTTCACCAACGCCATGATGTAGTCGACGATGGAGTCGTCGACACTGACATTGTCCGTCTCGCTTTGGATCGAGATGAGGGTGTTCAGGTCACAGACCGACTCGAGCTTGTCGACCGGCTCGGTTCGGCGCCGATTGACCAAAATGTCGCGTTCCACGTGCGCTTCGGGGTAACCGATCGCTAGACGCATCAGAAAGCGGTCGAGCTGACTCTCTGGCAATGGGTAGGTGCCGTGGGCTTCGAGGGGGTTCTGGGTGGCGATGACGAGGAAGGGGGCCGGCAGTACGTGAGTAACATCGTCGATCGTCACCCTGCGTTCGCTCATCGCCTCCAACAGACAACTCTGGGTCCTGGGCGTTGTCCGGTTGATCTCATCGGCCAAAATGACGTTGCTAAAAATGGGTCCCCGTTTGAACTCGAAGCTCACGTCGTTCTGGTTATAGATGTTGACCCCCAGAATATCTGAGGGAAGCAGATCGCTCGTAAACTGAATACGTGAAAAACTAGCGCCGAAGCTCAGAGCCAATGCCCTGGCGAGTGTCGTCTTTCCAACGCCTGGGACATCCTCCAGAAGGAGGTGACCGCCCGCGATCATGCAGGCCACGGCGAGTTCCACGATGTCCTCCTTACCCTGTAGGATCGAGCTGACCTGTGTCAGGACGTCTTGCAACGGTGCGCTTTCACTGCTCACTTTTCGGATTGAACTCTGGCCACCCAAGTGTGCCTCCATGGAGTGTGGTGAGTGCGAATCGAGGACATACGACCGCTCAATTACTATCAATTACTATCAATTACTATCAATTACTATCATCCAACCGATCAACAGCGCCAGCGTTCCGATACATTCCAAGTTTTTCAGATCAGATCGGTTCGTACTCTACAGACTGCTCGCTGTGCTCTGAGCCATCAAAGCGGAGGAGAACACCTTTGTCGTCGCGCATCGTCTCGAGATTGACGGGCCGACTCCAGATCACGTGGATGTTTTCCAGCACTGCCTGGGCATAGTCGAGCTTCAAATCGACACCATGGTGCTGGTGATGAAGTAAAAGTTCCGCTCTGTTGTCGTGGTTAGCATCTTTGACGTAACAGAGCGGCTGGCCGAAGTTGGTCAACTGGAAGAGGAGTTTCTCTTTGATTTCGCGGAACTCGCGCCCTTCGATCTCCCAATCACCCGATTTGTTGTTGTAGGCGAAGGTGAAGAGCTTCTGTTGACGACAGAAATCCTCGGTTAGGAACTCGTCGATGAAGGTCACATCGTTGTACAGCTTGCGGACTTGGAAGACTTTCTCTCTACCGAGCCCTGTGCCCCTGTCCCAGGACTCTCTCATCGCGATATCGTCGCACTCGTCCCACTCTTTACCAAAACAGCCGCGGTTCCACCGGTCTTCGATATCGCGATAGAGTTCGACCCCGATTTTGTAGGGATTGAACTGGCCGGGGGAGCAAGCAACGACGCCGGCGTAGGCCTCGGCGTAGTCGATGATCTCTGAGGCGTTGAGTGCCTTCTCAGTCATCATTTTGGAGTGCCAGTAGGTGGCCCAGCCCTCGTTCATGATCTTGGTCTGCCCCTGCGGCGCGAAGTAGTAGGCTTCTTCTCGGATGATCGAGAGGATGTCCGATTGCCAACGAGTCAGCGGCGCGTTCTCGATGAGGAACTGCATGACGTCCAACTGAGGTGAGGATGGCACCTTGCGACGCTGTTCTCTCTCGTCATCCATCTTCTGCCGCTGTGCATCGACGAACTCCGTCGGATTGACGTAGCGGTCCATGTACTCCTTGCTCTTGAGCTTGGGCACCTGGGTGTAGCGCACATCATCTTCGTCTTCGGCTGGGGGCCTCACCTTGCCTTTGAAGGTGGAGTGGATGTCGATGAGATTGTCGATGCTCAGACACACATCAACGAAACTCTCGACTGCTTCGATTCCGAAGCGGTCGACGTAGCGGCGAATGCGGGTCGCATGGTTCGCCATCTCGTCGATCATCTTCCGGTTGGTCTTCGAGAAAAAGTAGTTGTGTCGAAAGAAGTCGCTGTGGCCAAAGACGTGGGCGATGACCGTCTTCTGGTCGACGAAGTTGTTCCCTTCCAAGAGGTAGGCGTAGGTCGGATCGTTGTTGATGACCATCTCGTAGATTTTCGAGAGACCGTAGGTGTGACTCTTAATGAGTCGCTCATAGTCCATCCCGAAGCGCCAGTGTGGATAGCGATTGGGAAAGCCGCCGTAGGCAGCGATCTCGTTCATCTTCTGATAGTCGACAATCTCGAAAATCGTCTTGTAGGGGTCGAGGTTGAAGTCTATTGCGTATTGGTAGACTTCGTCCCTAATGACAGCCAAGTGTTTGGGCAGCATTGTTCAGATCCCCTTTCCGAGAAACTCTTTGATGCTCTCGTAGATTGAATCCCGGTTTGGAATCTCAGACAGCACGACGTTCTCGAGCTCACCGATCGACTGGCGCAGGTCCTTGATGAACTGGCCGCTGCCGTAGGGACTCTCCACTTGGCCATACCCAAACATGTTCACCGTCGGGATGATGTCGTGGTTGAGGATCTGCAGGCATTCTTCAGTGTCGTCGACTGACCAGTTGTCTCCGTCAGAAAAATGAAACGGGTAAATATTCCACTCGTCGGGAGAGTATCGATTCGCCATGATCTGTTTGCACAGCTTGTAGGCGCTCGAGATCATGGTCCCGCCCGATTCGCGGGTTCTGAAGAAGGTGTCGCTGTCTACCTCTCGAGCCGTGGCGTCGTGGATGATGTAGACTGATTCGATCCCGTCATATTGGTTTCTGAGCCAAGTATCGATCCAGAACGACTCGATGCGTACGATCTCTTTCTGTTCGTCTCCCATCGAGCCAGACACGTCCATCATGTAGATGATGACGGCGTTGGAGTGAGGCTTACTGTCGACCTTCCAGGCGCGGTAGCGCATGTCGGCTCGAATGGGCACGATGACCGGATCCTTCGCGTTGTACGTTCCGGTCGTGATGGAGCGGATGAGCGCCCTTCGGTAGGTTCGCTTGAAGTGTCGCAGTGATTCGGGGCCGACCGGACGAATGCCGGTGTATTTCTCCTTTACTGCTTCGATCACCTCTTTGCCGCGGGGTTTGATGCGGGGTAACTCGAGTTCCTCAGCCATGATTTGGGCGAGCTCTTCGAGCGTGACATCCATTTCGAGAGCGTGCTCGCCTTCGGTGTTCCCGGCTTCGCCGCCTTGGCCGGGCTGTTTGTCGCCCGAACCGAGTGAGTCGCCGGCTTCGCCGTCCCCCTGGCTCACGCCACCGGTGTCTTTCTGGCCGAAGCGAAAGCGAGGAATATCGATTTGAGGTATCGGAATGGTCACAAGGTCTTTCCCCTTGCGACCGATGAGATCGCCGCGCGACATATACTTACGGAGATTCTCCTTGATCTTGCCGCGGACGATGCGTTTGAAGCGCGCGTGGTCCTGCTGAATCTTCAAGGATCAAACCTCTTTGGTGTCGCCTCGAGCGAAAATGGAGGCCACGTAGTTGAGCACGTCGGTCGCTGACTCGTCGTCATAACCGTAGTCGCGAATCATACGTTGCTTGACGATATCGATCTTCTCTTGAGTGTCCTTGTCGACCACATTCGAGACCAGACTGGTGAGCTTGATCGTGTCTTTTTGGTCCTCGAAGAGCTTGAGTTCGAGGGCTTTGCGCAGGCGTTCGTTAGTGATGTACTCGAACTGCTTGCCCTCGATCGCCAACGCCCCGATGTAGTTCATGATTTCGCGTCTGAAATCATCTTTGCGCGCTTCGGGTATGTCGATTTTCTCCTCGATGCTGCGCATGAGGCGCTCGTCGGGCTCTTCGTATTGCCCGGTGTACTTGTTGCGCACCTTCTCGCGCTGCGTGTGAGCCTTCACGTTGTCGATGTAGTTGGCGCACAGCTTCGTGATGGCGTCTTCATCGGCCGAGATGGCTCGCTGAACCTCGTTCTTTACGATGTCCTCGTACTCTTGTTTCACCACTGAGAGCAGCTCTGACCATCGCTTGCGCTGGTCCTCGGCCGTGATCAGGCTGTGGTTCTTTAGGCCCGCCTCGAGTTCGTTGAGAACCAAGAAGGGGTTGATCGAGGCGTCGCTCTTGTCTGAGACGAGCGCATTCGAAATCTTGTCTTGTACGTAGCGTGGACTGATGCCATCGAGTCCTTCGCGCTCAGTCTCTTTGCGAAGCTCTTTGATATTGTCCTGCGTGTAGCCGGGCAATGTCTTGCCGTCGTACAGCTTCAGCTTCTGCATCAGTGTCAGATCGTGCTTCTTGGGGTCCTCTAAACGGGTGAGGACAGCCCACATCGCAGCCATTTCGATCGTGTGTGGGGCGATCTTCTTAGCCGTAATCTTCTCGGCGTTGAAATCCTTGGTGTAGATCTTTATCTCCTCGGACCACTTGGTCACGTACGGGATGTCGATCTTCACGGTTCGATCGCGCAATGCCTCCATGTACTCGTTGTTGAGCAGCTTGCGGTATTCGGGCTCGTTGGTGTGGCCGATGATGACCTCGTCAATATCGGTCTGAGCAAACTTCTTGGGTTTGATCTTCCGTTCCTGAGTCGCTCCCAAGAGGTCGTATAGGAAGGCCACGTCCAGTTTGAGAATCTCGATAAACTCGATGATACCGCGGTTGGCGATGTTGAACTCACCATCGAAGTTGAAGGCTCGCGGATCCGAGTCTGAGCCGTAGATGGCGATTTTTCGGTAATTGATGTCGCCCGTGAGCTCGGTGCTGTCCTGGTTCTTCTCGTCCTTGGGCTGGAACGTACCGATTCCCACGCGGTCCTGCTCGCTGAGCAAGAGACGTTTTACCCGAACGTGCTGCATCACTTTCGACCAATCGCCGTCGTAATGCTTCATCAACTCTCTGAAAATCATTCGGCAGGCTGGGTCGAGGTCGCCCTTGATCCTGGGAACGTATTTGTTGTCCCAAATCCCCAGGCTTTTGAATGCTTCCTCACGCCACTCGGCGGGAACCAAGCGGAGAGGTTCCTCGTGCATCGGGCACGGAAAGAGCTGCTGCTCGCCTGCGATGTGCTGCAATTCCTTCGGGAGCTGCCACTCGTAGGTGAACAGACGCCCTTCTGTGGTGCGCGAGTACTCCTGAAGGCCCTGCTTGAGCTGCCTCACGAAGGTACTCTTAGCGCTACCAACCGGACCGTGCAGCAAGATGATTCGCTTTTCGGTGCCGTACTCTTCTGCTGCCGAGCGCAGCACATTCATCAATCGCATGATCGGAATATCGAGGCCGAAGATCGAGTCTCGGCCCCCGTTCCGCTCATCTGCGAAGAAGTTGTAACGAATGATCTTCTTACGGTTGTCGATGTACTCTTCGGTGCCGTACGAGAGCACCATGTCGAAGAGCCTCTGGTAAGCCGTTCGGCAGATTTCGGGAGATTTTCGTACCAGGTCTAGGTAGTCCTCGAATGAACCGCTCCAATGCAGCTCTTTGTATTCCTCGAGGTTCTGAAGACCGGCGATCTCTTTGAGCAGTGAGCCCTTAGCCATTCGTCCTTGCCTCCGCTGTGCCAAACACCGTCTGGCACCGTGAATTCCGCGAAAAGTTCAAATTGTCATACCGCTGATGATTCATTGAATCTAGCGCACCCGCGATCTTTGCGCCATCGGCTCGTGAAACCCACCGCGGTTTTTCCTGGCCCCTTCTTCCAGGCCACGATCCCACCCCGAAGTGCGTATTCTGTTTCGCACACAAAACCCAGTGTCGTTTCAATACTCTACGGGACACCGCAATAAAAACGACCAGTCGGGTGGAAATCGCGGTTCGCACCTTTAACCAGTTGAAAAAACTAAATAATAGCGCTTGTAGCCGGTTGCGGAACGGGCACTGGTCTGGCTCGGCCTTTGCACGTTACCTGGGTGGGCGGAATCTTTTGATACCAGGAGGTACCGATGACAGCACAGCAACCCGTAATCGGCGGTACGGCTGCATCGATCAACACGGATGAATGGTGGGATGGGCACGTAACGCGCCCTCTCGCAGCATATATTGCTCGTTGGTTGGAAAACACGCGGATTACACCCAATCAGATCACGTCGATTGCGTGCGCGTTTGGCGTTGCATGCGCCATTCTCGTGGGGACTGGGCGTGTTTCAGCATTGCTATGGGCTGGCGCTTTCCTGTTCGCCAATACCGTTCTCGATTGCGCTGACGGTCAGTTAGCTCGGCTTCGAGGCGGCGGCTCGTTCATGGGAAGGATGTGGGACGGGTTCGCAGACTGGATCGTCTGTTTGGCGATTCATTTTGGCCTTGTTGGCTTCATGGCCACCCACAGCGTCGCGCTCTTTGGTCGCCAACTGAGCGGCGGCACGCTCTTTCTGATCGGCATGGCCGCAATCATGAGTATGTGCCTTCACTGCATGTACTACGACCTCAAGAAGAACAACCTAAAGGGTCTGGCCGGTCTCGCCGACGAGACCGATACCCCCGAGTCAGTCACGGTCCGAATCGACGCCAGCGACAACCGCGCAGAGCGCTTCTTCCTGAAGCTCTACAGGGCATATTGCCGCCTTCAGAGTTCGAATCCGAAGCGAGTCTCAGCCGTGGCACCATCGATTGCTCAAATTCGGGATGCTGAGACGCGGTTCAAACGTTGGCAACCTATCGGCCCAGGGATGCACCTGGTCGCCTTCACCGTCACCATCCTGCTCGCCTCTGTGGTGCCATGGGCGGTGCTCCTCTACCTCGGTTACAACATCATTTTCGGAAACATCTGGATGGTGTGGCTGCTCAAGAGCGACCGGCAGACTGCAAATCAGTAGTGGATCGGTGCGACGTCGAGGCTAGGAGCCTGTCGCGCATAGCGCTCCAGGCTCCGCCATTGGCTTTTAGCG
>CAZDBH010000020.1:0-36699 GCA_964503485.1 uncultured Bradymonadales bacterium
CGGCGAGGTCCTTCTGGCGTCCCGCCGCGCGCTTGTTCTTGATCAACTCCTCTCGACCGATGAAGCTGACCGCTATGTCGCCCAACACGCCTGCGTCCCGGTTGGACCAGGCGTCGTCAAAGGACACACCACTGATGGAGGTAAGAATGTCGATTCGATTCGGCGGCTTACCCAGTTGGAGAATGTCGCCGGGCCGGAGCATGTCGTACTCATCGAGGGAATCGTCAAATCCGAATGAGGTCAACACCGCCTTGAGACGGACCGCATTGTCTTTGGAAGCTCGAAGGAGAAAGTCGATATCGCCCGTGAATCGAGGAAAGCCGTGAAATGCGACCGCATGACCACCGACCACTAGGAAGTCAATCGCACTGGCGTTTAACAACTCGATGAACTCTCTCAAATCGTTGTGCAGATTCACCTAGCGACTCGCGGTAGTTGGCAATGAGCTCCAACTGAACTTCCAATCGTTCGTTGGGTGTCAGCGAAGCGTAGTACAAACGATCAGCGCGCGCTGCTTCCTCGTGACTGCCGAATCGTTGGACTCTCCGCTTCATACCCTTACACGGTATCAGTTGGGATCCCAGCAGTCGAGGCTGCTCCGGCGCGGGTTATCCTCGACCAAAGCGGAGTACGAGGCCCAGCCAACCCTTGGCTAGATACAATCCGTTGATCAGAAGATAGATCCAGAAGAACACATCGAGGGCTCCGAGTAGTGCGAAGATCCAGATATGACTGGGGTAGTGGTTGAGGAACTGGAGGAACGTCATGGCCCGTTGCGCCACCCGACCTACGAGGCTCTTCGATTTCTTGTGCTCAACTGACTCATAGTGAGCCTCAACGGGCGTTTCGACCCCAGTCAGCTCGGGCCGGCGCACAAAGTTCGTCAGTGAGGTCGCCGATGCGAGCACCAAGACCGCTACAATTGTCGCGAGTAGCCAGCCAGCGCCACCGTCCCCCCAGTCAACGAATGGCACTGTCGCGCCGGTTCTCCAGCCGAACAACCCGAGACCTGCGATCAACACCAGGGCCTTCAATTCATCTGTGAAGAAGTCAAAGAGGTGGCCTTCGACTGAAGCGATGCCCCGGTGTCGGGCCAACATGCCATCTGCACAGTCGAACATATAACCGACTTCGAGCAGTCCAATCGCTATGAGTGCCCCACCGTAGCTTGGACACGCGATCAGGACGACGATTGATGCGAGATGGAAAATCAAGCTGAAGAAGGTCAGTTGATTGGGTGTGATGGGTGTCTTAGCGAAGATCGCTACCGCTACGGCCGCTACGGGACGCATGAAGTAGTGATTGAAGATCAGATCGTGGCGTTTTCGTGTCGCCAGGTAGATCGAACGGGCTGAGGCGAGCATGACAACAGACCTCCATGTCGTTGCGCAGCAGTTTAGCACGACCGGACCACAACCCCAGATTCTCGATGAGATGGACGAAGGGGTGCCCGAAAGAGCTGGGTTGGTGCGACAACCGACCACAGTACCTTCTGGTTCCCAGCAGTGACAAACTGTCGGCGAATTTTCTGCAGAAAGGCCGGTCGTTTTTTGCATCGACCGGACAAACGTCGTTGTAATGGGTGAACTCGCCCTACACGAGTGTCCGATCTCAACACCCTCTTTCCGAGTGCGAATCCATCGGCGTCCACTGCGATTGGTGACGATGACTCTCTCGAACCGACTTCGGGAGGACTTTAAACTCAGCTACTTGGTAATGGGGCGGATCAAAGCTCATTTTTCAGGCGAGTACGCTGCGCTCGAAGTCCAGAAGACACTCGAACCCGGAACGGTAACCGAGGAATGGTTCGAGGATGTTGTTCGGGCTGTGCTGTGGGCAGAGGAATGGCTGGGCGTGATGTTCCGAGGCCATCCGCTGTACACGACCCTCGACAGGCCGCCGCTTTGGCCGCAGCTACGCTGCGGGTGGACGCTTTTGACTCAGTCGCGGCGACGACTGTTGCAAGCTGCCAGTCGTATCGAGAACCAAATTGAGTCGAACGTTGTGCGTGGTCGACCCGCAGCTGTCGCCCTGATCGCTGGGCTGGCTCGATCCGAGGCGATTCGAAATGAAACCGCCAGTCTTCGACGGGACTACGAGAAGGTCTTCGGACTCGATCACAGACTCGAACCTGACGACTGTGATGGCTACCTGTTGTCTGGACTGGGAATGCCATCCCAGCGTGGAATTCTGGTCGCAGTGGTCGACTCTGGCCAGGGCACGAGGGGCACCTTCCTTCGGTCGTTGAGAGAGAAATGCCTCGACCTCCCAGGCGTCTTCCGCGCAGAAGCCCATCGCGCCAGCACGGCCCTCGGACGGGCACGCGGGGAATTGACCTGGGTTCAGGTGGGCATCGACCACGGTGAGTCTGACTACTGGCGAACCTTTGGAATCGAACCGAAGAGCGCAGGCTATTGGAGAGCGTTCGGAATCCAACCGGAGGAAGTCCTGCTCTGGTCCGCCGCGGAGTTCGAGGACCCATCCGAAGCCGGCGCTTGGAAGGCCCGTGGACTCGAGCCTACCGAGGCTGCGAGCTGGAAAGCGCGCGACTTCCAACCCAGAGAAGCCGCCCGTTGGCGAGCACTGGGGTTCAAGTTCGCGCGGACGGCAACAGCTTGGCGGAAACACGGGTTTCGAGAAGCGAAACAGGCCAAAGAGTGGGCCCGCTTGAAGTTTCTGCCAGAGGAAGCTGCCGCTTGGAGTGAACACTACACCCCAGCCCAATCCAGAAAGTGGCGTGATGCCGGAGTGCGAAGCGCCAAAGCCGCTATCGTCCAAACTCGAATCATCAACCGGATCAACGCAATGCCACGGTCCGGGAAATATCAGGCCGTGCCAGAGGACAGCCACGTCATGAACAACGCGCCGTCGTCTTTCGCATCAAAAGGCAGCTCCGTGTTGGAATTGGAATACGAGAATGGCGTGCTGACCGTCTCCCCAACCACGTCAGTGAAGAGAAAGAAGAAGACGGGTGCTTAACTTCTGATGTGAACCTTGAACTGCCGCAGATTCTTTCCGTGCGTTGTGACAGAGCGGCGTTAGCGGAACCCGAAGAGCAGCTTTCGGCCTAGCGAACTCGCAGGGTTTGACCGACCCGGATTCGATGGGCGCTGCCTAGATCATTCCATCTGACGATATTCGAACTGCTGACTCCGAAGCGGCGCGCAATGCGGCTCACCGTGTCGCCTCTCTGGACGGTGTAGGTTCGTCTGCTGCGTCGTCTCCGCTCGTCTTCGGCTTCATCCCAAGCCCGATACTGCGGACTATCGAGCGCGAGTACTCGGAAGGCGTTCTCGGAAAAATAACGAACCGCGCTCAAATCTTCCTCGGACGCGACGAAGACCTGAAGAACCATATCGCTGTAGAGGGTCACGTCGGTATCAATGTCATTCCACATCGCTAGGTCGTAGGGAGACACGCCAAAGGCTGCGGCAATAGCAAATGCGCTGTCGCCAGTTTGGACTTCGTAGAACAACCGGGTCAGGTCCGGGTAGTCAAACTGAACACTGGGGATAACCGCCACAGGGGCATCATCTTCTTCCGCCCCTTCGGGCGAAGGTTGGTGGGCGCTCAACATGCGCTCAGCCCGCTCCGCTCCGATCGGAACCACAACGCTCGAGCCGTAGGCTACTGACTCGCGCCTGTCGAGCCCGTTGGCTCGGCGCAGTACTCGCGCGCTCAGGTCATACATTTGGGCCAAATGATCGAGCGTTTCACCAAAGCGCAGCGTATGGACGTAACCGGCATCGAGGTCCTCTGGGTCGACTCGGTCGTACTCCTCGATGAATGAATCGAGTGACCCCTCTGGAATCCGAAGTTGGTAGGTGTCCTGACGAGGGAGGGTTGGCACCAACAACGAGGGATTCAATTCGCGCAGCGTATCGACGTCCGTGTCGGCGGCGCGGGCGAAAACCTGCAGTCGGGTCCCACCGCGAACCTCGACGGTCTCGTATCGAATCGGATCTTCGAAGACCACGCCCTCGAACCCGAAGTGTTCTGGATTTTCGCCGATGATGGCGGCGGCTATGATCTTGTAGACGTAGGCTCGCGTCGCGTCCCACACGGCTCCATACTCGTCCATCGCCCAGAAGTTATTGACGTCGTAACGGCGCAATTCACCGCGTACGTGGCCTGCGCCGGCGTTGTATGCGGCCATTGCCAGTGGCCAACTGTTGAAGCGTTCGTGGAGGCTACCGAGGTAGGTCATTCCCGCCGTGGTCGCGTGCTCCCAGTCGCGGCGCTCGTCGACTCGCCGATCGATTCGCAACCCGTAGCTGCGACCGGTTCTGGCCATGAATTGCCACAAGCCAATAGCCGCAGCGCGGGAACGGGCCGTGGTATTGAAGCCGCTCTCGATCATCACGAGGTAATACAACTCGCGGGGAAGCCCCTCGTCGTCGAGGCGACCCATGATGTAGTCGCGGTATCGTCCTCCGCGCGACAGCAGTCGCGCCATTCGACTGCGGCCGTCCGTGGTCCAGAAATGAAGATAGGTCTGGATCTGCGGTCGGTCGAGCGTATTCAGATCGAAGACCGTTTCGAGGCTTCTCAGATCGAACCGGTCCAAGGGAGCGACGACCGACTCTGGCGGAGGCTGTTGGACGGGTTCGGTCATCAGGCCGGGCGGCAACACAGAAGCCGCGGCATAGGGCACCTCTACCAGCGTTTGAACGCCGATGGTGCGGCCAGAGTCCGGGTTTAGGTTGTCAGTGAGTTCGAGCCCGTCGTAGCCATCGCCACCCCAGGCCGCCTCGAGGCGCCCCAGACGGAGGTCGCGCAGCATGACCTCCTCGAGCGCTTCAATCCCTTCGATCAAATCCAGCCCTTCTGACGGCAGATCCGGAACTTCGACGAACTCGGATGAAACCTCACTCGGCTCTGTCTGGGCTAGGCCAACGATCGGGTAGAGCAGGGCCAGCACTATCGCACTGTATGAAACTGTCCGAACCATCGTTTGTAAAAAGGCTCCCTTGACTCGTCTTTCGAATGCATCAACCATCGTACGCGACCCATGATTCCGTCGGCGGAGATCACGCCTTCGGTGACCTCATGCGCTGCGCAGAACTGTCGGTTGTCACAACGGACATAGTATTCGTCGTCGCCGAGTTCAATAGGGTCGCCCGCCGTCACGGTAGCTGGCGACTCGAATTCTGTTCCGCAGGTGGCAATATCACTACCGCCTACCTCTTCAACCACTACATAACATTGTTGTTCGTAGAGGCCAGCTCGATTCTCCGTTCCAGAGTAGTAGACTCGTGTTTCCGCCTGACTTCGTGGAATGTCCTCACCGTCGATGACCAGGCTTTCAGGGCGTACCTCGACGGATGATCCCGGGCCCGCCAGCACGCGCCGAATGATCGCTCCGGCCTCGTCTTGAATCAGGATCATATCCCCGGGGGCCGCTTCGTTTGCGCGAACGCACCAGACCACCGACCCCTCAGCGAGTGTTGGGTACATTGACTGGTCTTCGATTGCGACCGATTGAATCAGTACGAGCTTCAAGACGGCGGCGAAGGCGATTGCGATCATGAGTGCTGCAATCGTCAAACCGATACACCCTCTCTTTCGTTTGAGTGCTTTCTCGTATTGGTCGTGGTCGCCCATCTCGTCGAAACTCGCGGTATCGTTCGGAACGGTTTTATAGGGTGTTGAAGCCTGCGTCCACAGCAGTATTCAGCCCAGTGGAGCGTTCAGATCGCTGGGAAAACGCACTGGCCTCGAATCTGCAATTGACAAGCAATGCCGCATCCCTATACTCACTCCGCTCAGCAGTGGGCCGATTGCGGCCGATGGGTTCAGGAGGGCCGGCAATGGCCAGGTCAGTTAGAGACTCCCTCAGCGTCAGACTTGCTGAAATCAAGGACGCTGGAGAGCAATTTGACATCGCATTGAAAGACGCCGAAGTAGCTGAACTACTGGGTGATATTGCGGACGAGTTTCGACCCGGGCATGGACTGAAGGCCGATCTCGAACTCAATCGAGTGGGTGAACTCGTCTCTTTGAATGGGGAAGCCCACGTCGACCTCGTATTCACCTGTTGCCGCTGTTTGGCAGAAAACGAGGTAGTTCGGCAGGTAGGTCTCAAATGGACATGCCTGCCTGAGAGCAAGTACCAGAACAAGGTCTCCGGTCTCGAAGAGATCGAACTGACCTCAGATGATCTGGAAGTGAGCTTCTACCAGGGTGAGATCATCGATGTCGGGGATATCTTGCGGCAGGCAATCATCCTCGAATTGGAACCCTTCCCGGTGTGTGAGAGCGAGTGTACCAGCGTGGTCGGAAACAAAGACTCCGAGACGCGCATTGAAGACGAGATCGACCCGAGGTGGCTGCCTTTGTTGAAGGCTAAGAAGCGCAACTAGCCTCGGTTCTGAAATTTTGGCCCGTCTTGGGTCGTGAGCCGAGAAATCGGCTCGAACTGGTGATAGGAAAGAAAAATGGCTGTACCTAAGAGAAAAAAGAGCCGCGCAAAAACACGAGCGCGGCGCGCCAATCACGACAAAGCCACACCGCCGAATACGAGCTGGTGTGACCACTGTGGCGCTCCCAAAATGTCTCATCAGGCATGCAAGGAGTGCGGCTACTACAAAGGACGCCAGGTCCTTCGAATTGTAGAATAGTCGCTCACTCGATAACCCTCTCCCCTGCCGCTCAAAACAGGTGAGGAGACACAATGCGCTGCCCAGCGTGTGGACACCCCGACGACCGCGTGGTCGATTCGCGATCGGTTCACAATCGGACCGCCATTCGGCGTCGGCGGGAATGTGAGAGTTGCGGGCGGCGATTCACCACCTACGAACGTGTCGATGAGGTCATGCCCGTCATCGTCAAAAGCGACGGACGGCGCGAACAATTCAGCGCTGACAAACTGCTTCACGGCCTTCGAATCGCCTGCCGAAAACGTCCTGTAAGCACACAAGATCTAGACAATCTAGTCGACGATATTGGCCGCGAGCTGCTCGCGTCGGGCGACAAAGAAATCTCGAGTGCGGCCATAGGTGACCGGGTCATGGATGGACTTTCTAGACTCGATCAAGTCGCTTTCGTACGGTTCGCCAGCGTCTACCATTCCTTCGAAAACACGGGGGCCTTCGCCGACCTGATTTCGAGCATGAAACACCTGCACAAGTCCGACCGTAACGAGGATCAGACCAAAGACTCCGAAGAGGGGGATGTCGTTGACTGATCCCACCCCCGTGTCTGATACCGATTCGCGCGACCGCGCGTTCATGTGGTACGCGCTCGAGTTGGCGCGGCTCGGCGAAGGCCGAACCAGTCCCAACCCGGCGGTCGGAGCGGTCGTGGTCAAAGACGGCAGCGTCGTGGGAAAGGGCTATCACCACTGCGCAGGAGACGCCCACGCTGAGGAAGAAGCCCTGGTCTGTGCCGGACCGCTCGCAGCCGGCGCCGAACTCTTCGTGAGCCTGGAACCGTGTTGCCACCGGGGCCGCCGCAAACCATGTACCGAGAGCGTCATTTCGGCCGGAATCTCGCGAGTCGTTGCTGGAATCGCGGATCCGAATCCGCTGGTCTCTGGACGCGGCCTTCAGATTCTGAGGGACGCGGGTATCGACGTTCGGTGCGGTGTTCTCGAGGAGGAATGCCGAGCGATCAACAGTCCCTTCTTCAAACTGATCACGACGAAAAGACCGTTTGTTACGGCCAAGTACGCGATGACCCTCGACGGTAAGACAGCCACTGCGTCGGGGGACAGCCGTTGGATTTCGAGCCGTGAGAGTCGGCATTACGTGCACCAGTTGCGCAACCTGACCGACGCCATTCTGGTCGGCAAGAACACACTTCACCGAGACAATCCACGGCTGACTGTCAGGGGAATTCGCGATAGCCGAGATCCGATTCGGGTCGTGCTCGACGCCGGCGGAACCATCGAAAGCACCGCCGCGGTTCTCGCCGTCGAGAGCGAAGCACCCACGTGGATCGTGTGTGGCAAGTCACATTGCGAACGAGTCTCAGCCATGCTGAGTTCGCGGGATGTGTGTATCGGGGTCGATCTGGGGAATGACGGCCGAATTTCCATCGATGGTTTGCTCGAAGAGCTCGGTCGACGTGAGGTTATGTCCTTACTCGTTGAGGGCGGAGGCGAGACCTTGGCGAGTTTCATCAGCGGCGGCAACGTCGATCGGGTGGTCGCCTTCGTCGCACCCAAGCTGACGGGCGGGCGGGATGCGCCCTCACCCCTGGGTGGAACCGGTGTGAGCTCGGTTGCGGACTCCTCGCGTCTCAAACACATTCGGCACGAGAGAATCGGTGACGACCTCGTCATCGTCGGTGACCTGACGGAGTGGGGCTAAGATGTTCACAGGACTCATACAAGACATCGGGACCGTGACCGCAGTCACCCATCGCGGTCGGTCGAGCCGAATCACGGTGAAGACCAAGCTTGATCTGTCGGACGGCGAAATGGGTGAGTCGATCGCTGTGAATGGGGCTTGCTTCACAGTTGTGGAGTTTTCGGACCATCAGTTTGCAGTCGATGTCTCACCGGAGTCCCTTGACCGCACGTCGGCGGGTCAACTCAAAACGGGCTCCGGGGTTCACCTCGAGCGCGCGCTTCGGCTTTCGGACCGGCTCGGTGGCCACATGGTACTCGGCCATGTTGATGGCCTCGGCGAGCTGCTTGGAAAAACTGAGGAAGCGAACGCGACTCACCTGAGCTTCTCGGCCCCGCCCGAAGTATCCCCGTTTTTGATTCCGAAGGGCTCTGTCGCGGTCGATGGGGTCAGCCTGACAGTTAATTCATGCGACGACACGACGTTCAGTGTTACAATCATCCCGCACACGGTCGAACGAACCCTTTTGACCACACTGAGGGTGGGTGACCACGTCAATCTGGAAGCGGATGTAATCGGAAAGTACGTTGCCCGGCTCCTGGGACCGAGGAGCGCGCAGAGTGACGAGTCGCTCGTGGCCAGCCTCAAGGCGGCCGGTTTTATGAAAGATCAGCAGTAACCCGTGAGGTAGATCATGGCATTGGCCACAATCGAAGAAGCCATCGCGGCCATCAAGGCCGGAGAAATGGTGGTGCTCGTCGACGATGAGGATCGCGAAAACGAGGGCGACCTTGTCCTTGCAGCCGAATGCGTAACACCCGAAGCGATCAACTTCATGGCAAAAGAGGGGCGCGGGCTCATCTGCCTGAGCCTGACCGAAGAACGGCTGAAAGCCCTGGATATCCCCATGATGGTCGGTGAGAACACGAGCGCTCGCAGCACTGCGTTCACTGTCAGTATCGAGGCTCAGACCGGAGTAACCACCGGGATCTCGGCTGCCGACAGAGCCAGAACGATTCAGGTCGCCGTGGACGACGACGCTGGGCCGAAGGATCTCACCCGACCGGGGCACATTTTCCCTCTTAGGGCAATGAAGGGCGGCGTGCTTGTCAGGACGGGGCACACTGAAGGGTCTATCGACCTCTGCCGACTCGCAGGGCGCAAACCTGCCGCAGTGATTTGCGAGGTCATGCGGGACGACGGCGAGATGGCCCGGGTCCCGGATCTGCTCGAGTTCGCCAAAAAGCACGGCTTGTTGGTGGCATCGATTGCCGATCTCGTACAGTTCCGACTGCAGAGAGATAGTCTAGTCGAACGCATGGTGTCGGCTCCCCTTCAATCTGAGTTTGGTGACCTCGAGGTGGTCGTGTACCGCAGCTTGGTCGACGGGAACCAGCACTACGCCGTGGTTGCGGGCGACCCAAAAGAGGCCATCGAACCGTGCCTCGTGCGTGTTCAACACCAGTGTTTGACTTCCGACGTCTTTCACTCCACCTCATGCAATTGTGGACGCCAGCTGCGCGCTGCAATGCGTCGGATAGCTGACGAAGGATGTGGTGTAATCGTATATCTTCACTACGCTCGCCATTCGCGACTCGAAAATGTGCTCACACATGTGTTAGGACATAAGAGTGGGGCCGCCGCTCGCCATTTGGGCGAGGGGGAGGACAAAGACGAGGGGTCAACCATCGACCTCAGACAAGTCGGCGTCGGTGCTCAGATTCTCGCTGACCTTGGGGTTGGCAAGATGCGGCTGATGACGAGCAAACCCCGCAAGATCGTCGGTCTCGCAGGGTATGGCCTCGAGATTGTGGAACAATTCTCCCCGCTGGGTGAGGCCGAGAACGACAACGTCACCTATTTGGGACGTTAACTGGGGGCGGTATGGGTATGGTAATCGAAGGTCAGTTCAACGGCGCAGGCAAACGGTTTGCTATCGTTTCTGGTCGTTTCAATAACTTCATAGGTGACAGCCTAACCGGTGCAGCAATCGATACATTGGTTCGCCACGGCGTCTCTGATGACGGGGTGACCGTCGTCAAAGTGCCGGGCTGCTTCGAACTCCCGATGGTGGCTGACAAGTTGGCCAACTCCGGAAAATTCGACGGCATCATCTGCCTCGGCGTACTGATTCGAGGGGCGACATCGCATTTCGATTGGATCGCCTCCGAGGCCACGAAGGGTATCGCGGCAGCAAGCCTCAACAGTGGGGTGCCTGTGGCCTACGGTGTGCTGACCACCGATTCAATCGAGCAGGCAATCGAACGGGCCGGAACCAAAGCGGGCAACAAGGGGTCGCAAGCGGCCATGGCAGCCCTCGAGATGGTAAGTGTGTATGAGCAACTCCAGTCGCTCTGACCAACGGACCTCTCCACTCAATGACCGGTCGCGGGAATGGACGTTTCGTCTGCTCTACGCTCATACGGTGAGTTCAGCGACACTGGCTCGCCTGCCCAGCCTGGTAGACGCCAACTTCACGATGAGTGACGCCGACTGGGAGACCATTGCGCTTCAGAGCAAGTACCTTCCCGATCCGCGAGATGGCCAGATTGCCGAAAGCACGTGGGATCGCATCAAAGCACCTGTTCAGAGCGCCCTCGAAGGGCTTCAGAGCAGCATGCTCGAGGTCGAGGAGGCCGTACAGAAGGCGTCGCCGAGATGGCGGCTCGACCGCATGCCGATCATTGATAGGATTCTGTTATTGCTGGGTGCCTACGAACTGCTCATCACCAAGGCCTCCCCGGCCAAACGGGTAATCAATCGGACCGTCGAATTGGCCAAACGCTACGGTGGACCCGATTCGAGACGCTTCGTGAACGGTATCCTCGATCAGCTGCGACGAGACCACGGCATCGAGGCCCATTAGTATGTCGAAAAAGGGACGGATCATCTGTTTGCTGTTCGTCCTGCTCTCGGCGTTGTCGTGCCACCGAGGCCTGCATCACAAAGAAAAAGACGAGCCGACAAGCTCCCGCGGTCAGCGCATTCGGGTTCTTGACTCGGATGGCTCGCTCCACTCGTCGTTTCGCCTCAAACCACGCAGTGTATCGGTCTACGACGAAGTGGGCATCCTCTTAGCCAGGGCACGCCACCGAGGTGACTACCTCGAAGTGACCAACCGCCGGGCGGAGACGATACTCATCTTCGAAGCCCTTGGGCCCGTGGCAGATCCGGAGCCCGGCGCAGCGCCCTACTCCGCCGCCCTAAGGGCCGGTGATCGGACCCCGCTCGGAGAATTGCGGGTGTGGCCAAGTTCGCGAGTTCAGCGCACCAGTGTACGGGGCGCCGAGATCGGTGAGGTGGTAGTCCATGCATCCGACGAAGGCGAAGTGGCGGAGGTCTACGGCGCCGAGGGGACAGACTTGGTCATGCGGGTGTATTCCGACGGGCCCCATTCGGTCGCAGTCGTGGACGGCGATGGCGATCTGATCGCGAACCTCGAGGGCGCCACCCTACCGGCCTGGATCATCGGCTCGGCTGGGCTCGAGAGCCCGATCGAAGGCGACTTCGCGGCCTTCCAAGCTGGCATGATCCTCTATCTGAAGCGGCTGGAATTCGAGCCACTTCCGACCCACCCTGAGGTAGCCGAAGCGGACGACGGCGAAACCTCAGAGTCAGACGATCTGGAAACTGAAGTCGAATCCGTTGAGCAGTAGAGCTCGTTATCAGGAGAGTACCGGGAGCGGGAGTCGAACCCGCACAAGCATAAGCTCGAGGGATTTTAAGTCCCTTGCGTCTACCAATTCCGCCATCCCGGCGATCGTTTTGAAATCTCATGGCAACCGGCGAATTGCAAGTGTGAGATCGACTTCTCCGGCTGGTCTGGTAACTCAGTGCTGTTCTAGACGTAGATCTTGGGCAGCCGGTGCTGTTGGTGCAAACGGTGACGTTTTGACATCCGTCCTAACAGGACCTACCCTTTTCGAGTGAGCAAAGGCAAAGGCGAACGATGACTATGAGGCTTATCCTCCCCATAGCGATCCTGTGTGTCGTGATATCTGGCTGCCGTTCGAATCTGATCGACGAGCCGCCGGTGCCGACAGCGAGAGAGATCGCGGCTGAGAAACTCGAGCCGATTCTCCCGCAGGTAAACGACCTACTTTTGGAGTCGCTTCAGGTAAGACAGTTGACCGCAGATTTGCGAGCGGTCTTTGACGGAGAGCGTCCCGCAAACGTCCGAGAAGAGGACTGGCTTCTTGTCGCGACGTTGTACTCCGAACGGCAGTACGAACCTGTATTTGTCGTACAGGGGATAGTGAGCCAAGCTGGAGAACACGTCCGGCACGCTCTCGCGGATAGCCTGTACCACGGCATGTATCCTACCGATTACAACAGCTGGACCATCCAGGATCGGCTTTCTCGGCTTGTTGCGGCCGGCGCTCAATTGGAGTCCTTCACCGGCGTTGACGTCGCTGGAACCGAACGAGACCTTCTGATCGAAACCATCGCCCAACAATCGGAGCTGCTCGATCAAGATGAACTCACCTTCCGTGAGTCAGTCAAAGAGCTGCTGTTCCCCTCGGATCCCGAGGCGATTGCAGTGGTCGAACGGCTGTTTGAGCAGTACGAAGCGCTCGCGCAGGCCGAGCGAACAATCGTCGAGGATGGGATGGCGGCCGAAATCGAGCTGGCTACCGGCTTTGTACGCTTCGCCGACGACATGCGGTTCTCGAACCCGAATTGGTTCGATCGAGACACGAGGGACGACGAGACACTGCTCGCCGAGGCTCGTCGACAGAGCTTGGTTGACACCTTCGCCAACGGCATCGACGCCGGTTTCGACCTAACCATCGAAGGCCTGCATCCGCACCATCAACAATACGCCCGTTTGGTTGAATCGCTGCGCGGGTACTACGCCATCATGGATGCCGGTGGCTGGGAAGAGATGGAAGACGTCGATGTCCGTATCGGTCGCGACTACGAGATTGTGCCCGTGCTGCGGCGACGCCTGGCGGTCGAGGGCTATTTTGACGGTGATCTGGAGTCCGAAGAATTCGACCGTGAACTTCGCCGAGCCGTACAAGCCTATCAGCGGACTCACCAATTCCGGGACAACGGACGTATTTCCTCTGACGTCGTCAGAAGTATGAACCGTTCCCCTGAGTATCGAGCGAACCAAGTCGTAGTGGCACTTCAACGCTGGCGCGAGAGCACGATCGGCAACGACACCTACTATATTTTCACCAACATCAACGACTATCACACCGAGGTGTGGCGGGACGGCGAGCGGGACATGCGGATTCGAACCATCGTCGGAAACAACCGCCTCGTCGAACGCGATGGTGTGATGACGTACGACAGAGCAACGCCCGCCCTATCCAGGACTCTGCGCTACATCGTCTTCAACCCCTACTGGAACGTGCCGCGCGGAATTATGGAGCGTGAATACGATCCGCTCCTCGAAGAAGACCCGAAGTGGTATCAGAACAACGGCTTCGAGATCATGGGTGAAGGTGAGCATGACCGCTGGGTAAGGCAGCTTCCAGGTCCCGCCAACGCTCTCGGTCAGGTCAAATTCCTGTTCCCCAATCCGCACGACGTCTACATGCATGACACCCCGAACCGGGGGCTCTTCGAACGCACCAACCGCGCCTTTTCACACGGCTGTATGAGGCTCGAGAACCCACTCGACCTTGCGGAATACCTCGTCGGCAACGATCGAGGCTGGGACCGGGAACGAATGGACGAACAGCGCGACACGGGGGCCGAAGAATGGCTGACCCTGCGCCATCCAGTTCCTGTACACGTGGAGTACTATGTCGTGCGTGTCGACGATGATGGCCACGCCAACTTCTTCACCGACCTCTACCGTCGCGACCGGCCTCGCATTGCCGACCACGTCGCTCGCCAGCACCAAGACGCGGTGAACTGGGCCGAACGCCATCTATCGGCGGGAATCAGCGCCGCGATCGGTGCGGCTTCGAGCCCGCAACCAGAGCCGGTGGCTCCCAGTGAGACGGCGGCTGTCCAGCCCTAGGGTTTGGGCTTGACCACAAAAACGCCCTCTTCTTCGCTATAACCAACGTAGTTTCCATCGGCCATCAGGACGTCCATGAGCCCGTCCGAATCCACATCGTGCAGGGCCAACTCTGACAAGTACGTGTAGGAACCGGCTCCAATCGGGCCGTCGGGCGCGACCTGTAGAATCTCGGGTCGACCCTCGACCGGGAAGCGACCGCTGTGTTGCCAGTGGCCTGCGTGCAACGTCTTCACGTAGAGTCGGCTGGGCTCTCGGTCGCTGAGGTCGAAGCGTCCGGCCTCGGGCACGAACTCCATGAGGTAGGTGATATCTCCACTTGGGAGCAGCTGGTCGGTCCAGCCCCAGATGTAGGTATCCATACTGCCGGTGAGGGTTATTCCATCAGACTCCCGAATGAGCTTCATTCCCCAGACGCCGACGGCTCCGACGTTCTCTCCGAAACAGCTGTACCAGGCCTCGGTCTTGTCTTCCGTCCAGGTCGGCTCCAGGTACAGTTGGTACTGCTCCTCCAGACACCGATCGACCACCTCATCCATCCTGAAGTAGTTGATCATCACGGCATTCTGACCGTCCATCTGCGTACGAGAGTCAGAGAAACGATGTACGCAGTTGTTCACCACGTCGGCCTGCCGGGCCACCACCGTGGCCGGATTGTCAGCAAAAGCCTCATCGAACGCCGAGAAAATCGTCGAGGAAAACCCGTGATACTGCGACCACGCCATTCGCCGACTCGACGGATCATCTGGCGTGCTCGTCAGCAGCGCGACGAACCGACTCACATTGCACAGGTCGTCTTCAAAGGTGCCAAGCGGAGTACCGCCCACGATGAGGTGGTTGAGCTGCCCATCGGGCGCATCAAAACCGGCGTGGATGCCGTAGTTTCGACCGGAGTGAAACCAAGCGGGGGCATTCCGCTCGGCAGCAGCTACGTCGAAGGTAGATGAGGTTACGACCGTTCTGGTCGCAGGCGAGATCGTGTGAATCAAGCGGTGGAAGATCAAACTGATATCTTCCCAGCCATCTCCGTCAACGTCCTGAACCAGGCCTCCCACCTCACGGAATGCCGTGGGAGTTGGTGTAGAGACGATCGAGACGAAGCCCGCGCCGCCGCAACGCGGGTCTGATGTGAGGTCCGGGCGATACAGACAGAGGAACCCCCAGTTTCCGAGTGGGTTGTGCCCATCGCCATATGAGGGTGTCAGTGCCGGGTAAAGGCGTCCTTCGGGTCCGCTTGGATAGGCGATCCAGGCGTTGTCCTGTAGTCGCGGAGCCACTGCCTGCGCCGTGACTGTTCGGCCGGCCGGATTGACAACGGCCAGCGCTGGAGGAGCCTCTTCCCCGTCTGCCCTGCAATAGCCAATCGCGACCTCACTGAACCCGTCGCCGGTGTGGTCACCGATCATACGGAGCCTGGCGCCCTGAACATTTCCGTCGCAGCGATTCTCAGTCTCCGACAAGAGAATCTCAGAGCCCCGGAAAAGGACCGAGGTGACGCTGAGACAAGTGGAGCCGGGTGCCTCTTCGCACGCACCGAGGACAAGTGATGTATCGGGCATATCATCGTCGTTTAGGTCGTAGTCGCCAAACGGCACGATCGGACCCGCGTCCCAGATGTCGTCGTCAACATCGGGTGCGCCGAGGTCAACGCCAATATCGGTACCCAAATCGGCGGTGGCTTCGTCGGTGGACTGGTCTTCGGTGATTTCGCCGGCCGAATCGGGCAACTCGATGCCATCAACCGGGTCCGCTTCGTCCAGAGCGGCGTCCGACTCGATTTCGGCGCGGTTCTCGTCGGGTTGCTCTGGGGCGTCCCGGTCGAGAACGTCGGCGACTCGACCGGACTCGTCCCGCTCAGAGCTTGTCGTCGCGTCTGACCCGGGGTCTTGAATGGGATCGGATTCGGCGCACGAGACCAGCGCCATAGCGACTAAGATAGAGAAAAGCCAGCTTGTTCCGGATCGGAGTAATCCGGTCGTTTTCTTCTGCATTTGTGGGACCAATATTCGCTGCTAGCGCCTTCAACGGGAATTGAACGGGATGGCGCCAGCGAGTTGATGATTGTGCCCGAACCGTGTGACAAATCACGTCTGGGTACGATTATCGGCGCTCGGTTTGCCCCACTTTGACGGCTTCGTCAACCTCGAATTTGGGCGAGAGTCCAGAGAATGGGAAGCGAGGTGGATTCGACTGATGTCGGGGGGGCCTCAGAGTGCCGAGTACGTTATCGCTGCCGTCTACCGATCTCTATTGTGGCGCAGGATCTACCGTATTGCGGTGAGCTGGTACGTTGGGAACGGCGTCGCAATTGAAATGGGCATGACACACATCGGGATTGAATTCGGTTCCGCCGCTTGCCAGATACTCCGCGGCCAGGTCGAACAGAAAATTGCCCATGTCGAAGACCATGACTTCATCGCATTCGCAGTCGCTTTCAACGCATGTTTCCTCACAGTCTTCGCGGGCTGCATCGATCATCTCACCTGGAGTCCACGGACCGTGGCTTCCTCTCGGATCGCCGTAGACCCAAATCAGCCCGGACACTCCACCCAGCGGGTCGACTTGATCGGTCCCAGAGCGCAACGGCGGATCGAGTTTCGGGACCCATGGCCACAGTTCGTCGTAACCTTCGCTGAAGTTGTCGACGGAAATATGGATGCCGTTGCCGTCGGGGTCTTCGTAGCGGTTGAGGTTGTGAACGCCTTCGGCGGTGTACGAGTCGATCAAGACCTGATTGTCTGGCATGCCGTGGCCTGGATTGTCCTCTAGGAACTCGAGCACTCCGGCGGCCCGAGCGATGGTCAAAAGCCCAGCGACTGGAACATTCATGTCTCCGACTGTGGGAATCCAAAGTGAGTGAACCCCTGTCGTCTGGTTGGTCCCGGGAAAGTGAAGCTGACGATCTGAGTGATATTGAGCGTAGACCGCCGGATCGGCGGGGTCGAGAATCAACTGACCGAGGCCCTGGAAACGTCGGAGGTCGGGGTGGGCTCGCCGCAGGCCGAGTCCTTCCATGAGAGCCGTCAGGGGTGTTCCGGCACGAATCGTCTCACCCATGTACTCGATATCCGACTCGAAGGTCGTCAGCGAGCCGAACGGGTCCGCTTCGATGGTTTCACATTCTTCGCTGCCCAAGACGAGCGCGTTGCCAGAGTAAATGTCGATCCGGACTGGGTCGCCCTGATCGGTTGCTACGCCCGCCCTCACCGTCCCATCTTCAGCGATATAGCCGCATCCACGTTCGTCGGTTTGAGTGTTGGTGACGACGAAGGTGTCGCCGGCTGATGCCCCTTCGACGGTTGCCAGTGGAAGCCGAGCAGGCCGGTGGTTCAGATTGGTGACAATCGTCTCGACGAGCAGATTGTCGTCCTCAACAATGGTTCCGAGGAAGAGTGGGCCCATGGCTGGGAGAATAAAGGCTTCGCGTACGCCGCCCTGTTGAGATCGAATGCCGAGGTCGCCTAGGCCGCCGCCTGCGACAATCGGCGCTGTCACCTCGAGTTCGGGCTCCAGTCCACCGACCACCGTGGCGATCATTCCGCCGAGTGAGCCGCCGGTCATACCCAACATGGCGTCGCCTCCTACGTCGACGACACCGTCGCAATCAAAGTCTCCAGCGAGCTCGTTCTCGCCGTCTCCATTCAGATCGAAGGCCCAGGTCCGTTGCCCGTCGAAGCTTCGCAGGATTCGGGTTATCTGCATCAAGTCCAGAGCGTATTGGCGCACGATGTCGCGGGTGTGGAAGAGGTAGGCCGTCCAGAAGTCGGCAGCCGAGTCGGTCGAGCCGTCGTTGTTTTGGTCCCACGCTCGGTCGACAAAAATGATCTCACTTAGGCCGTGGAACCCAAAACCGTCGAGTAGAAAGGTGGCGGTTTCGACGTCGTCTGGCGTCACTGAAATGCCGTGGGAGGGTCCGTCAATTGCGATAACGGCCAACCCATAGCGCGCGAAGTAGCCGGCGACTTGGGCCATTTCGAAGCGATTGCTTCCGTAGCCGTGACCCAAGATGATTGTTGGTGCGGGTTCACCATCGCCCCTGGCGGATATTTCCTTCCGCGGCACGGACAACATGAAGTGGACCGTCTCGGCTCGGGCAGGCGCGGGAACTCGGTCTAGGTCGGGTGGCCATGCCTGGTCGTTCCAAGGCAGGAGTTCACCATCATCGTCGTATCTGTCAAAGAGTTGGGGAGACTCGAAGCTACCGACGACCAAGTAGTCGACGTAGCGCAACGATTCGATCATTTGGTTAAAAGCGACCGTATCGGCCTCTCCTCCTTGAAACTGCTGCGAGATGAGTTCGAATACCGGAAGCCAGTTCTCAGCCCAGATGATGTGAGGGTTCTCCATGTTGGGAAAAACGCCCTCGTCCCGCAGTGGAGCGATCGAGTTGAGTTCCGCCGGAAAATCTCGGCCAATGTGACCCTGAATGCCGTGCCCGTAAAGGCCGTCTCGCACAGCCACGAAGTGGGACTCGATCGACTGGGTGGTATAGGTGAAGGCGAATGCGATGTCACCGAGGGCCAAACCGTCGGGAAGCACCGCCGGAAGATTGCGCAGCGCGGCTGTTTGCGCGGTGTGGTTGATCCCCGAGAACGGGGACCCGACCGGCTCACCGTCGGCGTCGAGCAGACGCCGGGTTACCACGACACCGTATGTCGTGCGCTCTCGCAGGGGTGTCATCGGTTTGAGAATCAGCGTATTGGTCTGCCGTTCGTAGAACGACATGAGGGCGTCAGCCCGACCTGCCAGGTCGTCGCGCTCCGGGTTGTGTCCCGGCAGGTAGTTGGGCACGTCTAGAAGGCCGTCTGCATCGGTATCCTCACCGGAGTCAAGAACGCCGTTGGCGTTCAGGTCTTCGTCGGCTTCCTCGAACAATAGTGAGAGCGTCCAACCGCGCGAGTCGTTAGGCCAGTATCCATCGGTCTCCTCTACCACGACCGGAAAGTTGCCGTTGCCGACATCGAGATGGTGGATTCGACCGTATTCTTCGGAGTTCGGATCGATGTTGATGAGGTAGACGACGTCGTCCGCGAAATCGTAGTGAGGATCTCTGTGTGCGTCGAGAATCGACTGGATATCCAGCGGCCCGGTAAAGGGAATGCTGACAGGCTGCAGTACACCCCATCCGTCAACGTCATCTATCAACTGTCGGAGGTGTCGTTCGTACCCTGTTGGCGCGACCATCGACGCGTTGATTCGGCGCCCGGTTGCTGAGAGGGGGTCGAACCGGGTCGCTATATCATTTGGCAGCGGGATTTCAGGTAGTGGTTGCTTGAAGAAGTCGAATGCGACGGTCGTAGCCGCTGGCTGGGCTGGTGCCAGCGCTTCGGGTTTGTCGGTCATGCACGCAGGCAACAACAAGGACACGGTGATCAAGCCGATCAGAGTGGCTAAGGCAGACGAGTTTCTCAATGCAAACTCCAAGGCGGTGAATTTTCTGTTTGCCCGGGACGCGAGGGCACCGTTTTGTCGCACAAACAGTGCGAGCTAGGCAAGGACTCGATGTCGTGGTTCAGCAGTTCGAGGCCACAAGGACGCGTGGAATAGCCTGGACCTGACTGTGCGATCCCGCGAATTGACTTCTTGCGGTCGACACGGGCCTCGTGGTACCGGATACTCGTGACACGCACTGGCAGCATACCGAAGTCAATCGTCCTTTCCGGCCCAACGACCACCTTGTTAGCGCTGGTTTTTCTGCTGTTCTCCGCCATTACGGCTCAGGCGCAATCGAATTGGGATCCGCGCCGCTATGCCGATCTAGTTGATGAGGGCGACGAGCTGTTTACGGCCTCGCAAACGGTTCCCGAGAACGACGTGGAACAACGTCGAGAGCTGCTACTTCAAGCTGCCGGCGCCAAGCAACAGGCTCTCGACATGCTGTTGGCGGGTCTACTGCTGGGCGAAATCGAAACCTCGCAGTCTCTGGCGCGCCGTGATTTTTTCAATCTGAATCAGAACGTCATCGCCATTCTTCTTTTGGCCGAGGAGTGCACCGCCGCCGAGTTTCTTCTAGACCGGGCACTCGAAAACGAGAATTTGCTCGACCGGGATGGAATTGAATACCTCACTCAAATGAGGGAGCGGGTGTCTGAATGTAAGGCACAGATTGAGCGGGTCGACTGGGGACGTGAGTTGTTCGACGAACTGCTAGCGCGCGCCGATGAGAGTACCAACGAGTTGGTCGCCCTTCGGTTGCGCCAAGATGCCCAAGCAATGCTCGCCACTGCCCTCGCCCGTGGAACGGTTCCCACGGACGACCGCCCCGAACTGGCAGAAGCTCTACTTGGGATACACCGCCAGAACGTCACCCAAATCGCAGACTTCGGCTGGTGTGAGCTCGCCGATGCGGAGGTCGGGCGAACACGGGACCAAAGCGACATCCTGCCCACCAGTTCAGGCACTTTTTTCACCGAAATGGAGCAAGTCGTACAAACTTGCCGGGACAATCGGGTCGACCTGCCGGTTGGGCCCGGGACGCCGACGGTCGTCGAATCCGGACCGCCCATTGTACCGATCGCGCTACTGAGCGTGGCCGGAATGAGCCTGGCGAGTGCGCTGATTTATGACATCTCGCTCGGAGGTCAGCGCCAGCTGCTCGATGACCTACAATCGGAGTGCGCCGACGGCTTCTGCAACGTAGAACTCGCCCGCGAGACAGCCATTAACCTCGACGACGGCAAGGTCGTTCTGGGTGTCTTCACCGGGATCGCTGTGGCCACCGGTGTCACCGGTCTGATTCTTCTCCTACTCGACGACGACGAGGCGGACGCCCCGGGCGTGACTGCTTATCCTTGGGTTTCGCCCACCCAGGCTGGCGCCGCATTTCAGGTGAGGTATTAGTATGCGAACCGGTACACTGCTGCGCCGCATTTTCCTCGCAACGCTCCTCGTCGGCAGTTCGTCCTGCACCTTCTTCGCCGACACAGACGTGCCCGAGGCCGAGATGGAGCCAACTGCCGAGACCGTGGGGCAGTACGAAGAGTGCAATACCGATCTGTTGGTGTGCGACTCCCAAACCGATTGCGTCGCGCTGGTCAACGGAGACGAGTCCTTCGGAAGCTTCTGTTCTGTGGCATGCGTGACCGATGAGGATTGTCCGGGACTCGAAGAGACACCCGGGCGATGCGTACTGGGTTTCGTGGGTCGCGAGCAGCCAGAACGGTGTGCTCTCACCTGCGACCGGTCTCAGGCCGGAACGGTCGAAGGATGCCCGACGGGGCTCCTGTGCACAGAGGCACGCGGACTATTCATCTGCATATAGCCGGGTAGAAGGTGATGGGAAGCGCTACCGAAGCCGTCGACGGATTGATCGAGTTTGGCCGAGCCGCTGCCAGGGAACGACTGCTGGTTTCGACGTGCGGCAACGCCAGTGTCCGCGTGGACGAGGACACAATCGCAATAAGCGCCAGCGGGTCTGAGCTTCGAGCGCTGTCGCCCGAAGATGTCTCCATCGTAAAACTCCGCGACAACGAGAGTGTGGATGGGCCGCCTCCATCGATGGAGCTGGGCTTCCACGCAGGGGTCTACCGAGCCCGAAGCTCGGTGGGGGCCGTTTTGCACTGTCAGTCGCCAGCAGCGACGGTCTGGGCCTGCCATCCAAATCCTCCGAGTGACCTCAACTTCATCCCAGAGATACCCGCCTACGTGCGAAAACACGTCTACGTACCGTACACCTCACCTGGCAGCACCAAGCTCGCCGAATACGTCACCGAAGCCTTCCGGGATCCTGAAGTGACCGTCGTGCAGATGATCAATCACGGGCAGACGATTGCGGGGGCGAATTGGGCTAAGGTAGTGCGCCGGGCCGCCTTCTTCGAACTCGCCTGCTGGATGGCCCTGCAAAACGAGGGGCTCGTCACGATTCCGGCTCCTGACGTCGAGATCCTGCGGGGATATAGTCGCGATATTTGACTCATTCCCGTTGCCGTATTTGTAACCATTCAGTGACATTGCTACGGAACCTATTTCTTGAGGTTTCGAACCAGAACTGGGCGCGAATGGCGCCGGCCGCCGACCCTCCTCACTTTACTGAAATCGCGGCATGCGTACTGAAACTAAGACCTTGAGGGGGTGCCGAGGCCATGAGCGGATGGCGAATCGGCCCATTCGGCTCGAGAGTTAGGGGCCGGATAGGAGCAGTGTACGGATTTGTGGGCGTCCGAATGTGGTAACGACTCCTACGTGATCGACCGCGTTCGTCCGCTGACGGCCGCCAGCAAGGCAGAGACAAGGCGAAAGTGATGCGGTCGATCGGAGGACATGCTCGAGGGCGGTTCGGCCGATCCCTTGCTCTGGCCTAAGGGGCGATTCGAAGACGTGCCTACACAACGAGACAAGACCCTTCGATAAGGTACGGTTGTTGCATTCTAGCGCTCGGTCGTAACAGCGAGCCACGATATAAGTACCTGATGGCATCGACATTCCTGAAAAAAACCCGTCGCAACAGCGAAAGCTCGCGAATCTGTCGCGATGAAGCGCGTTGGGGCTCTTGCAGCGAAGATGGCCGCGGTGAGTTCCGCCTCGCGAGACACGGACAGAACGAGAAGAGACACTGGAGTACGAATGGAAGCAACGCACACTAATTCTGCGTCCGGCGCACGAACTGGAGCCAAGCTGGCAGAAGTTCGGGCTCAGCAAGTGATCGAAATCGTAAGCGACTCGGGAGAAGGAGCGCAGACGGCCGGTCAGATGTTTGGAACCGTCAGCGCAAAAATGGGCAACGGAGTCTGGACCGTCGAGATCATTCCGGCCGAGATCGAACCACCGCGTCGCTCGCGAGCGGGCGCCAGCGGGAACCGAATCCGAATCGGAACTGACGAAGTCACCAATATGGGTGACCAGGCCGACGTCGTCGTGGCTTTCAACGAACAGGCGCCGTACAGCCGGATCGATGTCGGCGCGTTGGGGCCCGGTACCCGCATCTTCCTGGAGAGCAAATGGGCCACCGACCCGATGGAGTCAGTTCGGAGTGAGTATGCGGAAGCATTGGCCGACTTCGACGAGCGGGGTTACATCGTCCATGAAATCCCCATGGAAGAAGAATGCCTCAAGATCATCGCTGACCCAAGGCGTGGTAAGAACATGTGGGTCGTCGGGTTGCTGTGCTGCGTTTTTCAGCGAGAAGTCGGGCTGGTCGAGAAGGAAATCGCCAAGCGATTCCTGAGGAAGGGCCAGAACGTCGTCGACGTCAACCTCAAGCTGTTACAATCCGCTTACGCCTGGGCTGACGCCAACCTCGACATGCGCGTCGAGATTCCAGTCAAAACACCAGAGCAAGACATGGTCGTCATGAATGGCAACAAAGCAGTCGCTTTGGGCGTCATGGCGTCTGGTATCGAGCTCTGCTCGATGTACCCAATAACGCCGGCCACGAGTGCCAGCCACTACCTCGCGGGTGCGTTCAAAGAAGTCGGCGGCTTTGTACACCAGGCCGAGGACGAGATTTCCGCTATCGGTTTTGCTCTCGGTGCGAGCTACGCCGGTAAGACGACGGTGACTATCACGTCTGGACCGGGCCTCGCCCTGAAGACCGAGTTCATTGGACTGGCCGTCATGGCGGAGATTCCGCTGGTGATTGTGTGTGTCCAGCGTGGCGGTCCCTCGACCGGACTACCAACCCGGGTCGAACAGGGTGATCTGCTCGCGGCCTTATATGCCGCGCCGGGCGATGCACCCAAGATCGTGATGGCCGCTTCGACGATTGAAGAGTGCTTTCACTTCTGTGTTACCGCTCGAAAGCTGGCGGAGACGTTCAGGGGTCCAGTCATCGTATTGACCGACGCCAATCTCGCGACTGGCCAACAGCCATTCCCGCGGCCGGTGCCAACGGATGAATGGCTCTCGGCCCCGGTCGATCAGTCGGATTGGAATCCCGAGGTCCGTCCCTATGACTGGGACGACGAGAACGGTGTCTCGCAGCGACCCGTTCCCGGCCAAAAAGATGGCGCTTACGTACTGACGGGACTGGCCCACGACGAAAGAAGCAAGGTTGCCTACGAGTCGGCGATCAACCAGCGAGCGATGGAGGCCAGAAGTCGGAAGCTAGCCGCACTTCAGCGCTCCCTGAAGCCGCCGGTGGTCAACGGAGACCCCGAGGGCGAACTGCTCATCGTGGGTTGGGGCTCGACACTCGGCGCCATTGAAGAGGCAGTCGAGAGGGTGCGGGAAGACGGTGGCAAGGTGTCGTCGCTTCATCTTCGCTTCCTGTCTCCATTGGAGCCGGGGATTGCCGAGATATTCTCGAAGTTCAAGAACGTGATGACGGTCGAGTTGAACTACGGCGACGAGACCGCCATGGGACTCGATTCGGTGAGCCGACGACCGGCACAACTCGCAATGCTGCTGCGAGCGCAGACCCTGTGTGACATCGACTATTGGTCGCGGGTACCCGGTATCCCCTTGTCACCTGGAGTCATTGAAACAGAGATCCGCCGACGACTAGGCATGGACTGATAGGAGGTTTGTGTGCACGGACTTAAGAAAGATTGGCAACCGGAAGTACGACCCCGTCACCACTGCCTAGAGGACTATGAAGGCGGTACGCCTCGCTGGTGTCCTGGCTGCGGCGATCACGCTGTCCTCAGCGCCCTGCAACGCCTCGCTCGAGACATGCAGCTACCACCAGAGAAGGTGTGTGTTGTGAGTGGAATCGGATGTGCGAGTCGGGTCCCGCACTACATGAAGACATATGGGTTCCACAGCTTGCACGGCCGACCGCTCCCGGTGGCTTGCGGCGTGCGTTCTCGGCGCCCTGACTTGCATGTGTTCGTAGTAACTGGTGACGGCGACTGCTGCGCGATCGGCACTGCCCACTGGATTCATGCAATTCGCTACAACATGAACATGACGGTCATGATGTTCGACAACAACATCTATGGCCTCACCAAGATGCAGACATCGCCCACAACGTCGAAGGGTTTCGGCTCAAACACCCATCCGGATGGCGCGGTGTTGAGCCCAATCAACCCGCTGGCGACAACGTTGTCGATCACGAATGCATCTTTCGTGGCCCAGACAGTCGACTGGAATCCGCCTCATCTGTACGCCTCCTTGAAGGCGGCCCATGAGCACCAGGGTCTGTCGTTTTTGCGGATTCTTCAGCGTTGTCCCCACTACATGGACGAGTATTTCAACGAGATGCAGCGACGTCCTGAGTTGATGAACTACCTGAAACACCCGGACGGGATTCATCTGGACGACAAGTATCTCAAAGCGTTCCCTAACCAAGTCGAGCACGACCCGAGCAATTTGGGAGCTGCGCTTGCGTTGGCTGTCGATCCGGAGCATCACCCAGTCGGGCTGCTTCTGCGAAACAACAACGCTGAACGCTACGATTTGGCTTCGGCGGAAGGCCTTGGCTGGTCACCAGCCGAGAAACTCGCGGGTTTCAATCGGGTTTTGGATCGTCACGCTATCTGAGCTGGGAGTTTGTAGTGAGCATCCAATCGGCGAGCGCCCCATCTGCTGGCGCACAAGGCAAAGGTTCCGAGGCTGAACCCAAAGGTGATCTGATCGCCTGCACGGGAGCCGAGGCCCTTCTGCGAATCGAGAAGGCCATTTGCGGCCAGTTCGCGGTGCCATCGCCCGCGATGGCGCAGGGTCTGGCTCTAGCTGGTTCCCTGTCAGCGAGTCAGCTGTCGGCTACACCCTCGCTGGAAGAACCCATTCCGCGGACCGATGTGCCGTTGCCTTGCGTGCACCACCGCTGGCTTTCGGGCCGAGAGTTGCCCGGCACCGTCGAACTCGTCCCTGAGAGCGTTCAGGAGGCGGTCGACCTGTGTCTCGTTGCCCATCTTCTTGCCGCCACGCACGGAACGCCGGTCGTGTGCCGCATATCCCCCGCCGTAGCCAACGCCTACGGGCTCGTGCGTTTCCCTGACTCGGCGACGGTCGACCGCCTGGTGCGCATGTGCCGGACGTCGTCTGGTGCTGACACGCCCGAAATGGCCTATCGCAGCGTCGCCTTAGGCGTTCGACGTGCCTGCCAACCTGTCCGATGCTATCAAACCGGTGATGCCGACGTTGTTTTGGTCGCCCTCGGCCCCGATGCCAACGAAGCAATCGATGCAATCGAGATTTTGCGCGCGGCCGGCATGCAGGGCGGCGTGGTGGGAATCACCCAGTGGCGCCCATTTCCCGACGCAGCGCTGTGCAATGCCGTGAAAAAGGCCGCTTCCGTACTGGTCTTGAAACCGGAGCTGGTCGGCGACGCCTTTGAACTGGCTGTGCGCACGGCCCTGAGCGACCAGGAAAACGGTGTCGAGGTGATGGACATCGCCAGCGGCCAGGCGTCCGGGCAGCTTACCCACGCCATTCGGGCCTACTTCGCAAAAGATGGCGAAATCGAGCCCAACCTGGAGGTCCCCGGATCGAATGGCTCACCCGTACTCCGCCTGTCGAGCACTGCCGAGGATGGTCGAGGACCGGAACTCCTCAACGCTGTGCTCGGATGCATTGGCCGTGTCGAAAAGCCACTCGTCGTAACGGGAGTCCCGACGCTCGGCAGCGCCGTTGCAACCGCGACTTTCGGGAAATCTCCTTCATTGGAAGACCAACCGGCGGACCTGCTCATCGGTTCGGCCGCCGGACTCCTCGAGCCCGCGGATGCTCAGCTGGCCACAGGCGCGGCGGTACTGCTACCGGCAGCGGCTGAGGAGACCTTGGACGCGGTTTGGGGTCTTATTCCGCCTGCGACCAGAGAAATCCTAGTTGCTTCAGATGCCGTTCTGGCCCTGTCGACGTCAACCGTGGCCGACGAATGGGTTGGCGCCGTCCTCGGCCTGCTTGATCAAGTCGCTTCGGACAGATTCTCCTCGCCACTGGCGCCTCGTGTCGTTCAGACGCTGACCAGCGAGAACGGAATCAGTTCCATACGGTCGGATCGTATCACGAACGGTGCGGAAGGGATTCGTTATGAGTCGTGCCGCTCAGTCGAAGAGCGCTTCCAAAACCGTGAACATCTGTTCGCCCCCGGCGACGAGCTCCCCCGACCTGAACTACAGACCTCCGATGGCGATGGAGCCCAATGGAAAGACGCGCTCCGCCATTTTCATGTGACCGGTAGCCGACCCCACGGACTCCCCAACCCGGGAAGCCACGGAATCAAGCCGCTCTCGGGTCACTTGGCCGGCCAAGCGGCGTACCCACTCTATGTCGGAAAACCAGATGGCGCCTCCGAAGTGGGTGCTTGGCACTCGATGCTCCTCCAAGCCGTTGCAGAGAGCGGCGGATCGCTGCCGATCATCGAACGCAACTTGGATTGGCTCACTGCCCTCGCTGACAAAATGGTGCCGCCGCAGGGTGGTGTTCAGAAAGCTGACGCGGTGCGAGAGCAGTCACTGGACACCTTCGCTAAACTGCTCGAGACGAGCGAAGAAGGCGCCCAGGCACTACAAGCTGAGTGCAGCGTTTTTAGCGAGCATCTTCCCACGGACGGTTGGGTTGTCGGCCTTGGTGAACGTACTCTCCTGGACCTCGTCTCACTTGCGCTTGGTCGGGAAGAGACCCCCAGCCGGAGCGCGTTTTCCAACGAGCTCAAACGCCTCATTGGGGGATTGACGGACCTCCTGGCAGTCGACGACCAAAACGATCCGTCGACCGCCGATTCGCACTCGGTCGCTGCATCACTGGGCAGTACGAGTTCCCTCTTCAACGCGAGCGCACTCGCATCAACGACGCCAGCCCAACGCGGGTCGCTTCGTCTGACTCCCGAGCGCCGAGCGCGGGTCGAAGCGGTCCTCGAGCGCCTCGAGACCTTCCGAGACGACGCGGCTGACTGGCCGTCGGTAGTGGTTCTCTGCAGAGATGCCCTGCCGGGCCACCCCTCTCAACTCACTGTCGTGCGACACGAGTCACCCTTCCTCGCGGCCATCGGGTACTTCGACGCCATGGCCGGCCGGTTCATGGACGTGTTGCGGGCGATGCGTACTGCGGACCTCGATCTGGACAACCAGTTCGAAGGCGATCTTCACGGAGCGCTGATCGATCGTCTGACGTGGCAATCCTGTGAGCCCAAAGAGTTAGCCTGGCTCCCGGCAGTTGTCGTGATCGAACGCGCTGACCATGTCGAGCAACGCTCGGTCGGGGCGCTGTCCCAGGCCCTCGTCTCGGGGCGCCCTCTGCGCATCATCATCTCCGACCCCGAAATCGGTGCCGTAGCACCCGTCATGCCGGGTGGAGAACACCGGCTGGTCGGCGATCTGGCGATGATTGGTGTCGCACACCGAGAGGCCTTCGTTCTTCAGAGCACGCTTGCCCGGCCGATTCATCTAGTTGATGGGTTGCGCGAGATGAGCAGTGTGTCGCGACCGGGACTTGCTGTGGTGGCCGTTCCCAAGCGCTCTGGTTATGAAGGCTGGCTCCGCCTGAACGCTATGAGCCGAGCACGAACGCCTGCCTGTTTTTCTTTCGATCCGGGCCAGGGAAGCACCTGGGCCACCCGATTCCGGTTGGATGACAACGAAGCACCCCATCAGCTGTGGCCGACAGATCGATTAGAGCTTGCTGAGGGAAGTGAGCCGCTCGCGGCACCGGTGACCTACGCTGACGCAGCGGTCTCATTGGCCGAACTCTCTTCCCATTTTCTAGTCCTCCCAGACGAAGCGTGGAGCGACGAGCAGACTCCCTTGGCCGATTACCTGACCTCCTCTGACGACACCGGCTCGCCGAGAATCCCATTCATCTGGGTTCTGTGCGAAGACAACGTCGTCCGACGGGCCGCGGTATCGCGCGCACTGACAGTGGCTGCCTGGGAACGAATGCGCAGCTGGCGCATGCTCCAGGAGCTGGCTGGCATCGACAATCAACACGCCACAAAGGCGGCGGAGGCGATGCGACAGCAAATGGAGGAAGAGGCTGCTGCGCTGCGTTCCGCTCTCGAAGCGGAACATGCTGACGAAATCAGCCGAGTGCAGAGCGAGGCGGCCTCGCTGGCTATGGATCGACTGGTCGCAGTGCTCCTCGACGACGACTTGCTTTCGTCGGCACCGGCTTCGCCGCGGCCCCTGCCTGCGGCTCCGGTAATCGCCGAAGCGGGCGATCAACCGGCCGAACAGGCCCAAGCTCCCGCGGCCGCCGAGCCAGCCGCCGAGCCCGAGGATGACGTAATCGCCGAGGAAGCGTATATCGACACCTTCCTGTGTACGAGCTGTAACGAGTGTTTGAACATCAATCCCCAGGTCTTCCTATACGACGAGAACAAGCAGGCCGTAATTGGGGACTTATCGAAAGGGACTTTTGCGCAGTTAGTTCAAGCTGCCGAAAAATGCCCCGCCACGTGCATTCATCCAGGAGCACCGACCGCCGGCGACGCCAGCGCGACTCCTGACATGATCGCGCGGGCGGCGCCCTTCAACTCGTGAGATTTGATGTCTGAAGTTCTGACTGCCGCCGGGATCATGACAGGAGTTGCCCTCCTCTTCGGGGCGATTCTGGCCGTGGCGTATCGTTTCCTTCGCGTCGAGGAAGACCCTCGAATCGACGGGGTCGAGGAACTGCTACCCAGCACGAATTGTGGCGCCTGTGGGCAGCCTGGTTGCCGAGCTTTTGCAGAAAAACTGGTAGAAGGCGTCGAGGAGCCAAGCGGTTGCACGGTAAGCAGCGCCGACGAAATCGTCGAGATCGCAGAATATCTCGGCGTCGCGGCCGGCGAACGCGTAAAACTGGTCGCCCGACTGCGGTGCGCGGGCGGAGAGTCAAACGTAAAACACCTCGCGAACTATGATGGTCTGGCCTCGTGCCGTGCCGCGGTTCAAGTCAACAGCGGCGGGATCGCCTGTGCCTGGGGGTGTCTGGGGCTCGCGGATTGTGAGGTCGCCTGCACCTTCGACGCCATCTCGATGACCGATGACTTGCTCCCCCTGGTCGATATCGACAAATGCACGTCGTGCAACGACTGCGTTGAGATATGCCCGCGAGACCTATTCGTTCTGCAACCACTCAACGAGCCGCTGCTCGTCCAGTGTGCCACCCCACTCGCTTCAGACGCCGCGACCGCAATCTGCAAGGTGGCCTGCGATGCCTGTGGCCGATGTGCGAAGGACGCGGCTAGTGGCGTGATTGTGATGGAGAACGGCTTGCCCGTTATCAAACTGCCAGAACAGACCAGTATCGATTGTATCGCTCGCTGCCCCACTGGCGCGATTCGTTGGGTCGAAACACTTCAATTCCAGGCCGAAGAGAGCCAGGTAGAAGGAGAGTGGAGCCGTGCTTGAATGGCCAAATGTTGCTGCGAAATGGTTGCGTCGACTCGTCGGAGGCAAACAGAGCAATGCACCCAGCGATGAAAGCGGCGAAAGAGCCGTCACGACTGGCGCCTTGGCGGTACTCGCCATCGAATCTCTCATCAGCGAAGGCCTCTACCGAGGTCGCTCGATGTCGGCTGGGGGGCAAGAAGCGAGTGATTTGGGGGCCGTCAACGCCTTCGGTCGCAGTCTCGTCGGCACGCGGCGAAAGGGAGCTCGCGGAATCCTCGCTTCGGCTGTCGGTCTGTCACTTACGGGCCACCGGGCGGCGGCCTTCCTGCCGGGCGATCGGCTCGCCGAAGTCCACGACCAACTATTCGCAGCCGTCGGTCGACGGACCCCTCTCGTGGTTCACGCAATTCAACGAGCCATGCCCCGCCAATCTCAGGCTTTTGGCACTGACCATAGCGGCTACCACGCCATCGAAGACACGGGGGCCTTTCTTGCCCACGCACGTAACGCTCAACACGCAGTGGATCTAACACTTGCCGCTCGGTGGTTGTCAGAACGTTGGCTTGGACCCGGTGTTGTTGCGATGGACGGGGCCGAGACTGCCCTCGCACCACAAGACTTGGTGTTCCCCGATCCCACCACGATCGCAACACTTCTGGGGCGACCTGACGACTCAATCGAGTGCCCAACTGAGGCTCAACGGATACTCTTTGGACAATTCAGGAACACCCTTCCAGCGTGGTTTGACTTCGATCGGCCAACAGCTCACGGAGCCGTTCTGGCTGGCCAGGACTATGCTGTCGGCTGCGCCGGGCAAGATCTGTTCTTCGGGGCCCACCTCCGCGAACTGGCCCAGCAGGCGCTGGCCCATGTAAGCCAGGCGACCGGTCGCCCCTTGAGCTTTGTGCACACGCACGGACTCAAGGACGCGAAGCTCGCCGTCGTCGCCCAGGGCTCGGCAGTCGAAACCGCCGAGGTGGTGGTCGATCAGCTGCGCAAGTCGGGCATGCGTTGCGGCGTCGTGAGCATCGACTGGCTTCGACCTTTCCCCGATTCCGAAGTGGCCGAGGCGCTCGGCAATCTCGATGCGGTCGCGGTGTTGGAGAGAATCCCCACCGCCGGCGGCAATGCGCCCCTCTTCGAGCAAATCCGAGGCGTTGTGGGCGACAAAACCAAGCTCACGAGCGTCAGCTACGGTGTTGGCGGTCAGCCAATTTCGGTCGGCCAAATCGCCGCTGCGGTCAAGGAGATTGCGACGCGATCACCGCGCTCCTCACGGGCCTACTTGGGCCTTGCCGCTCCGACCGGTACGAGTGCGTTGCCCCGGCGCGACGTCCTTTTGCGTGGCGTTCATCGGGCCTATCCAAACTTGGCTTCCAATGTCCTCGAGGCTGACGACAGCTTCGAAATCGAGGCGCCCGGAGTCACCGTGTCTGTCATGTGCTCGCCAGAGAGCGTGCCGGAAGACGGACTGAGTGCCATCGCGGCGGCTTTGAGCGCCGAGTGTGGACAATATGTGAGAGGTCGTTCTCGCGTCCTGGCCCATAGAGTGTGGGGCGGGTCCGTCACGGTAGCAGACCAGCCCGTTCGAGACCTCGGAGACGATCTGGCTGCGGACATCCTCGTCGTGACAACGCTCGATGTGCCTTCCTATCTGAACCCGCTCATGGAGGTGAAACCGAGGGGGAGCGTCCTATTCGCCCTGCCGTTTACACCAGAACAGTTGGTTGAACGGCTGCCTTGGGCGTGGACGGCTGCGGTTACCGAGGGCGATCTACGGCTCTTTCTTGCCCCATTCGACTGGGCTGTAATCGCTGAACGCGTGGCGGCTTTGGCCGGATCGGGCGAGGTGGAACGTTGGCGTCCAGTCGACATCAGGAGAGATGCCAATCTAGAGGAAGGCAGCCAACTGCCCGCTCTCATCAAGCGAATCCAACGAAACGACACGCGGTACGACAATCCGGCCCGCTTCTGGGGTGAAGTGATTCAGCCTCGGATGCTTGGGGAAGTTCCCCAGCCCGTTCCCGACCCGTACCTAGCTTTGGGTGCGGTTCCGGCGAGCACGGCAACGTTCCGAGATGCGAGCCCTTCACGAGCCGAGATACCCGTTGTCAGTCCAGACCTTTGCACTGGCTGCGGTAGATGCTGGACAGCCTGTCCAGACTCTGCGCTCGGGCCGGCCGGGATCGGTTTCAAGGAGCTGTTTGATTCGGCGGCAGCCAGAATCGGAAGCAACACGCCCCTGGTGGGTAAAATCACCCGTGCCCATAAACATCTCGCCACTCGGACCGCGAGGCTCGCCAAAGAGCAGAAGGTGAGTTCTTTGAGCTTGCCCCTGCTGCAGGAGGCTGGCCAATGGCTGAAGGGCCAGCTGAACTTTGACGACGAGGCGGCGGCAGAAGCAGATGGCGTCTTGGATACCTTGTTCGCTGAGGCGTTGAGAATCCCCGGCTCGGTAAACGAGGCGTTCTTCTATGGGCCAGAAGCGGCCAAGAAAGGGGACGGCGACCTGTTTCTGCTGGCGATTAACCCCACGACTTGCCAAGGCTGTGCGTCGTGCGAAGAGGCGTGCCCCGAGGCAGCGATTAACATGGTGCCCCAGACGGTCGACACAATCGACGCAGCCCGGGACGCTTGGAGGGCCTTCGAAGACACACCAGACACACCGGGTTCGACGATTGAGCGCCTCGGACAGAACGCGGATCTTGGCCCCTTGGCATCTGTGCTGCTCTCCCGTCACTGTCAGCAGGCTCTGGCTGGCGGCAGCGCATCGGAGCCCGGTTCGGGCGCCCGACTGGCCACTCGTTTGGCTGCAGGCGCCATCGAGTACCAGACCCAGCGGCGCTACCTGCCTCTCGTCAGGAAGTTAGGCGAGCTTGCCGCAGAGATTGAGGTTCATATTCGCCGCGAGTTCGGCGACGAAGAGATTCCGAGCGACTTGAACGAGCTCAGGACCGAGCTCGAGCAGCGTGGCAGAGACGCGGACCAGGTAGCTCGAACCGTCAGGCTGTTGAAACCGGCCTATTCGTTGACCAAGGAAGTCTCAGAGCTGAAGCATGCGATCGAAACTGGCGCAAACCAGGTCGGCAGAGCGCGCTTCGGCGTCGTGGTCACGTCCGGTGAAGTTGGGGAGTGGGCCGCCCGATTCCCCCACAATCCCTTTTTCGCTCCACTGGCGGTAGACCTCGGAGGCGACGGACCAGAGCTGGCGCTAGGCGTCGCCGAGGGAGCGCTTGCCACCGTAACGGACGCCGCCCGGCTGGTGCGCAAGGTCCAGCTCTGGTTGGAAAAACCCAAAGATGTGGCAGAACAACTGGTCCGACTCGAGGGGTTGACGTGGCGTGGCTTGACAGCCGATGAAAGGGCCTGGGCGCCCTGTTTGGTGTTGCTTGCCGACGCCGAAACGTTGGGTGACCGAGCCTTATCCGGGCTGTCTGCGATTCTCGCTTCCGACCTCCCGGTTCGGGTCCTTCTGCTCGATCGACGCCTCGATGTGGCTCATCGGGTCGATCCGACCTCGCTCGGCCTCGCCCACCGGCGGGCCTACGTTCTGTCGAGTTCCGTCGGCCATCCCGACCACCTCTTCGGTGGCCTGGTTGAGGCCTTGGCCCACCCGGGCCCAGCGCTGATCCATGTCTACGCTCCGAGCCCCAGGGCGGATCGGTTTGGAAAACGAGGCGCCGTGGAACGGGCCAAGCTCGCTGTAGATTGCAGGGTGCACCCACTTCTCAGGTACAACCCCTCCGCTGAAGGCGTGTTCGGAACTCGGATTGATCTTTCCGGCAACCCCGACCTCACAGAGGCTTGGGTGCAGGGGGACGATGCGACCCTCACGCCCCTTGATTGGACAGTGAGCCTGGGTCGGTTCGACCGGCAGTTGGCGTCCAACGAGGAGCCGGCAGAGTTCGACCTCGCGGGCTACTTGGCCGCAGGTGTCGCCCAGCGCAGGGGCGCTTCTGTAGCGCAAAAGGTCGGGGACAAGGTCCTCTCAGTCGGTCGAGGCGTACTGGACATCATCGACGATCGGGTGGCCAACTGGCGCATGCTTCAAGAGCTTGCGGGCTTGGTCACTCCGTTCACCGAGCAAATTCGCGGGCAAGTCGCCTCTGAGAGCGCCACCGACCATCAGCGGGAGATCGACGGTCTCAAACGAGAATTCGAGGAGAAGCTGCGGTCGGCGAAGGCCACCGAGCGCGCCGCTCAGGCCCAACACCTGCGAAATCGTCTCATGCAGTTGGCCGGCTTTGGCAACGCTCCAACCGGGGGAGAGAATTGAGGCTGGGATTCGGAAAACTAGCATCCTTCAGGCACGGCGTTCATCCGCCTGATAGAAAGGAAGCGACCAACGCAGTTCCAACCGAACGAGTCCCGTTCGTCGACGAGTACGTGCTGCCGTTGAGCCAGCACATCGGCGCGCCTTCTAAAGCACTGGTAAAGGCTGGAGAGCGGGTGTTGCGCGGACAACTGATCGCGAAGCCCGGCGGGTATGTCTCGACCGCACTGCACGCGCCGGTGACAGGGACGGTCGATGCGGTCGACTACCGGCCCCACCCCAATGGGCGCCTGATGGAGTCGATCGTCATCAAGACCGACCCGTATGCCAGCCAACTGATGGAGATCGAGCCACCACCCCCGGCCAACACACTCGACCCAGACAGCTTTGCCAAGCGCATCCAGGAGTCGGGTATGGTGGGTCTGGGAGGCGCAGCGTTTCCCAGCCACGTCAAGCTCAAGGTCCCGGACGGCAAACGGTGCACCTTTCTCATTCTGAACGGATGTGAATGCGAACCGTATCTGACCTGCGACCACCGCGTCATGGTCGAGCAGCCGAAAGCCGTATTGGGCGGTCTGGACATTATTCGGGAACAGTTGGGGGCGGAGCGGGCCTATATCGGTATCGAAGCCAACAAGCCGGATGCTGTGGAGGAGCTGAGACGGGTGTTGACTGGAGACGGCATCGAAGTCGTCCCACTCCAGGTGAGATACCCTCAGGGCGCTGAGAAGATGCTCATCGACGCAATCCTCAAGAAGGAAGTCCCGAGTGGGAAGTTTCCGATCGATCTCGAAGTCGTGGTTCACAATGTGGGCACGGCTGCTGCTATCTACGAGTACTTTCAGACAGGATCGCCGCTGATCGAGCGAGTCGTAACCGTCACAGGACCCGGTATACGTCGGCCCAGCAACCTCATCGTGCCGCTCGGTACGCCACTATCTACGGTGGTGGAACACTGCGGCGGACTTGTCCCTGAGGCGCGTCAACTGATTCTGGGTGGACCGATGATGGGCCAAGCACAGAAGGACCTCAACGTACCCGTACTCAAGGGAACCTCGGGTGTGTTGGCGCTCACCTCGATCAGGTTCACTTCACACGCCGAGCAGGCCTGTGTTCGCTGCGGCAGATGTGTTGATGCTTGCCCAATGTTTTTGAACCCATCTCGGCTCGCTACACTGGTTCGCGCCGAGGAAGCCCAGCTGGCCAAAGAGCATCACCTCTTGGATTGTTTTGAGTGCGCAAGCTGCTCGTTTGTGTGTCCGTCCCACATTCCCCTCGTGCAGCTGATGCGCGTCGGCAAAGCTACGATTCGGTCGACCAAGGAGAAGGCATGAGCGCGTCGGGGCAATCGCTGGTCATCGCGACCGCACCGTTTGTGCGGGAGGGAAGTACGACCAACCGGATGATGTACGACGTGCTTTTAGCACTGGTCCCGGTGGTCGGCGCGGCGATGTATTTCTTCGGAATCACCACCCTGTTGGTCATCCTGGCAAGTTCAGCGGGAGCGTGTGTCGCAGAGTTCGCTCTCAGTCGTGGAAAGGGACGCACGAGCAAACTGCCGGGGGCGATTGGGCTCATCACCATAGTGGTACTCGCCGTTCTACTGGGTCTCGTCAAAGTCGTCGGGGCACCGCGGCTCGGAGCTGCGGCGCTGTTGGTGATCGTGGTAGGGTCGATCGGAGTTTGTCTCACTGGCCTAGCCGTGGACCGAAGGGAGAAACGAACGAGCACCCTGATGGACGGCAGTGCCCTTCTGACCGGCGTGCTGCTGGCCCTGACACTGCCACCCGCCATTCCCCTTTGGATGGCGTACCTCGGCGGAGCCATAAGTATCGGGCTCGGCAAGGCGATCTTTGGCGGCCTGGGCCGAAACATGTTCAATCCGGCCCTAGTGGGTCGTGCCTTTCTTCAGGCAGCGTCTCCCATCGCACTAACCACCCGGACGGCGCCGTCCGGGGGCTTCTT
>CAZDBH010000021.1:0-32094 GCA_964503485.1 uncultured Bradymonadales bacterium
GGAGCCCGATAGCGGTCCAATCAGGCCAGACTAGAAACACCTTCCAGACTCAGCGCCGGTCGAATCTGATTTCTTCCGTGTCAGGGCAGCACTTTTTCCGGCACCGTCGCAACAACGATTGTGGCCTATCACGATAGCCCCGACCCCCATCAAAACTAGAAACGCCCCTGCAGGCTGATCACTCCGTACCGGAGGCCCCAGGTGAGATCGTCGTCCGACTGGGGAGGCGCTCCATCCCGCAAAGCATAGCTCAGTGTCCCCACGAGCACCGCTGCCAACCCTACGCTGCCAGAGACGATTGATACCAGACGTAAATCGTCCGCTATCTGTTGTTCAGCTTCTAGGTCGATAATGATGTGCCCATCGGGTGGGTTGGCGATCTGGTTTTCACGCTCGTCAGCCATGAACCAATAGGCGACACCCACGCCAGTTCCGCCGAGACCAAGAGTCCACAGGGACCATTCATACCAATTCGGGGACTTGGAGACCGGTTCGACTACGAGCAGTAATTCGACCGGGCCGACTTCGACTAGCTGCCCTTCTGAGGCGGCATCGAACACCAACTCACTGCTCGCGTAGCCATCGGCCGTCAGCTCGAGTCGGTGTTCCCCGAGCCCGACCGCGTGTTCGACGTCGGCTAGGCCAACATACACACCATCAATGTGGATCCGTGCGTCGGATGGGACACAGCTGACCCTCAAACGGGCCGTTCGCTCTCGGCTGATACATGAGAGCGCATCCTCGTACGATTGGGTGAGTCGGGGACGCAGTTCTTGGTCTTCGATGTTGCCATCGAGTAGAGCGCGGACCTGGTCTCGAGCTTCTTCGCAGCGATCCAGTGCGATCAATTGCTGAGCAATGTTATATTCGGCCCGATACATATCGCGCAGCGCCGCCTCACGCTGCTCGGGAGTGAGAGACGCGTGCGCCTCTGAGGCGAAGAAGGCCTGAAGCCAAGTCGTCACGTCGCGGTTGGCAACGATGGTCGCTTCTCTCATCTCGTCCGGCGCCTCCGCACCAGCCTCGGCCAGGGCTTCCATAGCGTGCTGAGACGCGTCGATCAGCTCCTGGTAGCGCGCGAAATCGACCTCCTGAGCGTATATGGGTGAGATACCCGCGAGGCTCAGAATCAGAACGAGGACCAAGGAATTGATGTGGCGGAACGCGACCATTTACGGGGAGTTATCATAAATCGGCATGAGGCCGAAGGGTAAATCAGTCTCCTGGGCGTCGGCTTCGTCGCCTCCCGAACCCATGTCATTCTCGTTTTCAGGCGGCTCTGGATCGCGCTCTGCGGGCTCAGCCTCCGCAGTTTGCCGCTGGCGTCTGAGCACCACGGTCACGTTATCTTGGGTCAGACTGAAGTCTATCGCTCGGGTACGAAACCCGTCTCGCTCTGCCCTCACTGCCAACTGGACATCGAGGGCCGGAAACGGAACGGAAAAGGGCACACTACCGATGGTCTGATCGTCCAGGTAGACCCGCGCACCTTCGGTGCCCTCAAAGGCAATACTCCTCACTCGCGGTAGGGCCGAGTAGACCCGTTCCTGGGCAACCGTGAAAGAGAGCACGGCCGAGACCAGGTCCTGGCTCGGTCCGGAGCCGTGATGAGTTGTTTCATCTGCATCGGCGTCTTGCGCCAGAGCGGAAGCGTCTTCGTCGCCCGTCTGTCCTCGTCTATCGTCGTCGGCGAGCTCCGGCTCGGGGGAGGTTGCTCGAGTATCGGTAGCGGGGCCTGGGCCGGGTGCGGGGTCTGGAGTCTGCCCAGCTATCCACGCCACAACGGCCGCGGAACCCACCAGAACGACTAGAAGGATGAGGGCAAGGATTCGACTGGGAGTCGGCGAGGGTTCGCTTGTGATGCTTACGACGGCGCCGACTGTCTCGTCGTCTGGAATGGCGGCACCGATCTGCATTTGTCTGTCGGGTTTCTGACTGCTGGCTGACGGCGTCACCGTCGGCCCGGTGTTGGCCGGTCCAGAGACGTCTACCATCACAGCCGGCGCGGGCGAGTCGCTCAGGCTATCAACCGGTATGGCTTCGATCGCTTCCCTCATCGCGGTGGCGCTGTGGAAGCGGTCATCTGCGTCCTTTGCCACTGCCTGTTCGATGATCTGAGCAAGCGATGAGGCGCGGACCGCCGGCATGAGGTCGTGAGGGTCTGACGAGGTGTGCTGGGCGAGTATCGAGAAGGGCGTCTCGCCGCGGCAAACCCGAACGCCGGAGAGACACTCCGCCATGATTAAACCGACTGCGTAGAGGTCACTGCGGCCGTCGATATCGCGTTTGCCGCGCACCTGCTCAGGAGACATGTAGGCCGGCGTCCCGAGTATCAACCCGGTCTCGGTCTGTTCGCCGGCAATGTCGCCCTCGGCGAGGGCTTTCGCGATACCAAAGTCGAGCACCTTCACGAAGGTTGGTTCGCCGACAAGCTCACCGATCAAGACGTTGGCAGGCTTGAGATCGCGATGAATGACACCGCGACTGTGGGCCTCCGCCAGCGACTTCAATATCTGTACAGTCACTCGGCGAGTCCGGCGCTCGCTGATGGCTTGGCCCCCGCTGAGGAGGTCGGCCAGTGGCACGCCCTCGACATACTCCATGATGTAGAAGGGGAGCCCCTTAGGGGTGCGGTCGCAGTCGAGAAGTCGAATCGTGTTGGGGTGGCGGAGCCCTTTGGCGACCTGTACTTCCCTCTCGAAGCGAGTGAAGACATCTGAATTCGAGACGACGTGAGGGAGGAGCACCTTGATTGCGACGAATTCGTCGAGGGCGGTTTGACGAGCGAGGAATACGACACCAAAACCGCCTCGCCCGAGTTCGCGGACGATCTCGTAGCGTCCGAGCAGCCGTTCCCCGGGCCGCGGAACCAGTTTTTCTAACAGAGACTCCATCGCGAGGGCAGTTTACCGGCAGGTGTCTGCGTAGTCCAACAACGAGATCTGGAGGCTTTGAACACTCAACTCCAAGAGCGGACCCAGGTGGCGAAGGTCTTCCTCGGTTGGCTCCCCCGACTCGATGAATTCGTTCAGATTGCGAACCTCGTCGCTGAGGGCTTCGATCAACTCTTCGAGGATTGCACAATAGCCCTCGAGCCCGTCGAACCGGTAAGACAGGGCGAGCTCGGCCTGCAGGCTGTGTAGAGCGAGTCCGCGGCCCAAGTGTGACGCCATCACTGATCCGCCAGGGCCGTCGTAGGCAATCGATATGGCCTGATCGCAGACTTCGACGTTGGCGGCTGACTCCTGCATCTGTCTGCTGAGTTCGGCCTCACCGGCCTCGGATAAGTCGGTACGCTCGTAGCTGTCCAGCAGCTCCATGCACTGGGCAGCGAGTGCCTCCCAGTTGGTGTCGTCATCCGGTGTGTCTGGGCCCGCATCACGCCGCGTCTGAGTCTGGGTTCCACCGCCGCCCAAAACGAGTAAGAGTGGTATGTAGTATGCCCATTTCACGTTCGGTCACCCATAACACGGTCCCGCCTCGATCGCTACGTGTCACGGAACAATGCGATAGCGGAATGTCTTCCGGGTCCGTTTGGCGACTCACCGTTCACCGACAACCCCTCACCCCCGATCCCTGTATATCCGTTTACTTTTTCTACCTCCGATGTTACGCCCAGTCTCAGTCTGGCAGCTACTTCAGCCGGGCGTGGAACAGGGCAAACCAGTGGCAGAAGTCGCGCAGAATCGACGCGGTAAGTTCCGGGAGGAGTTCTGGAACGTCCCCAATATGTTGACCATGCTTCGCATCGTGGTCATTCCGCTGCTCTGCTATCTGTTGGCGGTGGGCACTCCGAAAGCGTGCATGTGGGCGGCGGCAATCTTCGGATTCGCCGCGATTACCGACTTCTTTGATGGCTATCTCGCGCGTCTTCAGGGTCTCGAGAGTGTGACCGGCAAGTTCCTAGACCCTCTCGCTGACAAGCTGATCGTGATGGCGGCCCTAGTGGTACTGGTAGACCTCGACCGAGTCCCTGCTTGGCTGGTTGTGATTGTGCTGGCCCGAGAGCTATTCATCAACGGGTTGCGAACGCTCGCCTCGAGTGAGGGAATCGTGATGGGTGCGGGTCTGGCGGGTAAGTACAAGACTGCCTTTCAGCTCACCGGTTTGTCCGCGATCCTCGTCCACTATCAGTACTCGATCAACTTCGTATTTTTCGAGAGTATGGTGAGCTTCCGGTTGATCGGACTCTACCTCTTCGGGGCGTCGGTCTTTTTCTCTGTGTCTTCCGCCATTACGTACACTTACGCTTTCTACAAGCAATTGGGCAGTGCGCCCCAGGAAAGCACTTAGAGCGCCAATACCGTGCTTGTACAAGAGAACGAATCTGGACTTCGACTCGTTACGCAGAACGATCACGGCCTGTTTGCCGGGCGTCTGGCCCACGAGTGGTGGGGGCTAGACGGTGAACCAACTCCCCTCCCCTTCGAGCTGGTTTTTGCGACGTCACTGCACGATCAGTCATGGGTGAAGGCCGACCGCGCACCGACTCTCAATCAGGACACGGGAATACCCCACGACTTCAACGACTATCCGAAGAAGGACCGGGCTCGCATGTACCGAGAAGGACTCGACTTTCTCTCGGAAATCGACCCCTACGCCGGCCTCTTGGTCAGTCTTCACTACTACTCGTTCACAAGCCTGAGAGACGTAGCCGGTTTCGGAAAGCACGAGGAGTCCCGACAAGACGACCTTCGAGCTGCGCTGGGGTTTTCAGAACCGGGTATGAAGGTGGCGGAGCGGCACTTGGCCTACCTTCAACTGTTTGACCTGCTCTCCCTGCATATCGTTCTGAGTCCACCGAGGGCGACCGGCGACCTCCCCGGCTGGCTGGAGGCCGAGGCGATCAGCAAGACACCTGTCGGCACACCGTTCCAGATTCAGTGGTTTGGTGACTCTCGCGTGACACTCGACCCCTTTCCATTCCGGCAGGCCTTTCATGTCGAGATTCCCTATCGCGATTTGCCCTACCGACGTTATGCGAACGACGGCGACCTAAAAACGGATTGGGAGAATGCCGAATTGGAGTTCTGGCCGCTCGAAATCAGCTAGGGTTCACCCGCTAGGGTGCGGATGCGCTATCGGCGTCCGCGTCACACGACACCACTGAGAGACCGCACATATTCGCTACGGCAATCTCCCTAGGCCCGACGTAAGTCGGTATTCGAAGGCCGGGTCCGCTGTGGAAGGTACAGACCACCTCGCGGCTTTCCCGGTCAATCACGGTAACGGAGTGGTCGTCCGCCGATGTAATCGCTATTTGTTGGCAATCTGGCGAGAATCCAGCCCAGCGCGGCGCCGTTAGGCTGATACCCCAAGCGAACTCGTATCCACCGTTGCCGTCCGACTCGAACACGCGAACTCTGCCGGTCAGGTCCGGAACCACGACGGCGTCGTCCAGTGGGCACATGTCCATATGGATTGAGCCGATTGCCGAAGGCGTGCTGAAATCAATGCGCTGCTCGTCCGGGTCCCAGATTTGAAGCCGAGAGGTGGTGGACAGCGTCACGCGCCCGTCCGTTCGCAGGGCGCCCATGTGCCCCACGCCCGGGACCTCCAGCCGCTCGATGGCCTCGGGATCGACGGTCTCGATGTGATGGACCCGTTCGTGGTCATCGCCACTTTGTCTGTCCGAGCTCAAGAGGCCCGGTTTCAGTACCCACAGCTCCCCCTTCAAGAGGGTTGTGAAGTAGAGGGCGTCCCGTGCTGGGTCGCAGACCGTCGTCAGGTAGTCCACTTCGCCCTCGTCCCGAAGCTCCCTGGGGGCCTCGAGGTCCATAATGTCGGGAAACGCCGGATCGGTCGGCACAGTGACCCGAACGAACCGGAACCGACTGGTCACCCACAACTCCTCGTTGAGCAGGCAGCCGTTTAGCGGGTTTCCTAGGTGGTAGGATGCCTCGCCGCGCCTCAGAAGCCCGTCTTCCCCCCTTTCAATCCACCACCCCCCACCTTCGCCAATCAGCAAGTACAAGTCGGGGCCGGCCTCGATCAGTTTGAAGTAGGATAGTGAGTCTGAGGCGACGGTCGGACAACGGACCGAATAGCCGGCGTTCTCTTCGCAGCGCGCGTCGAGACCTTCGTTATCGTAGACTATCTTCCAGCCTTTCGAGTGGTGCGTTGACAGAGAGATAGTGAAGGTAACGATAATCGGCAGGATGATGATGAGCTGGAAGCGGGTGCGCCACGTCAGCCAGCACGCTATCGCGCAACACGCTATCGCTATCAGCCACCGGGGGGCCGTGTTCAGTGCAAACGGAAGGGTCGGGTATGCGATCAAAAAGAAGATGAAGTACGGGACTAACCACACCAGCTTCTTCTTGGGGCCCTTCTTTGCGAAGAACAGAACCGGGAGCAGAAGAAACAGGACGCCAAGGAGTCCGTTGCCCACACCCCTCAGCGTCCCGGCAGCGTCGACTGACAGGAGGGCGGGCAAACCGATCAGCGCACTGACCCCACATTTGGCGCTCGCGAAAGCGATCCCGCGAACATGAGTGTTCGAAAGAAAGAACAGGGTAACAAGCCCTGCCAGAACTGGGCTAAGCCATGGCCGAGCTTTCTTTAGCGACTCCTTCACCGTCAATTGGACTTCCCGCTCCGATGAACCCAAGAGTCGGCAAGGGTCTGGAAGAACACGCCGAGGTTCCTGAGGACATGGCGAGGTTCCAGAAGGAAGTCCAGGTGGTTGAGGATGTAGGAGGGGTGCATGTAGAACCTCGCGATAGACTCCCTGCGAATTCGTTCCTGCGACCGCTGGTCGGACAGTAAAACAGGCCCTGGACTTTGAACAGTCTCGCGATCAACTGCGCCGACCGTCTCGCCGTACAGGCTCGTCGTCGGATAGGCCACGGCGCTCTGGAGGGCGAAGTAGTCGACTCCAATGCGACGGGCCTCGCTCACGGTTTGGAGCATCTCCTTCCTCGAGTTCCCGTAGCCGGCACCAACCATGAAGAATCCGAGAACCCTAATGCGTCTCTTCTTCAGTTCCTTCATCGCCTGCTCTAGATCCACCGTCTCGTCGAGCTTCGGAAGTGCCCGCCGCGCCTCTTCGGCGAGACTTTCGAATCCCACCATGACGACTTTGCAGCCAGCCCTGGCCATCAAGTCGATGAGTTCGGTATCGGCGAGGTCCTTCAGAAGCATACTGCCCGACCACTCGACTTCGATTCGTTCCCGAATCAGCAGTTCCATCCACTCGATGAAGGTCTTCCTCCGCGCGCCGATGTACTGATCGATGAACAGAATTTTCCGGATACCGAGCCTGTCTCTCACGTGGCGAATTTCTTCGACCAGCTGCTCGGGCGTCTTGGTGGCATATTTGTATCCGGTCATTCCCTGAAAACAGAAATCGCAAAACTCGGGGCAGCCTCGGCTGGTTTCGAGCATCATTACGGGACCGGACAAGAAGGAGCACGAATACCGATGATAGGGTAGCAGCTCGAAGGCTGGAGGCGGTAATCGGTCGATCCTGAATCGCCCCTTCCGGGGCCGAATCGCAACGCTCTCCCCTTCGCACACGGCGATTCCGTCCGGCTCGAATAGGCGGTCGACGTCGGTGAACCCCTCCACCTCGAGAAAATAGGGTTCAGGTTCGCCGACTACTGTTAGATCGCTCATGCGAGCGAGTCTGTCGGGATCGAATATCGAATGAGCTCCCACGGTGATGAGAAACGGCCTGGGGGCCAAACTCCCTATCGCGCGTACCGCACGCTCGAATGGGGCGACGTCGGTGGGTGGGCACTGCCAGGTGTTCAGTGACGACGACGCCACCACCACCACGTCAGCTCCCCAGACTTCATTTGCCAGTTGCTCTGCCGGGATTCGCAGAATGTTCGCGTCGACAACCCGTACGTCCGCCCCACCTCGGCGCAGTATGGTCGCGCAGTTCACGAGAGACATTGGGGGTAGGCGATTGTCCGAAATCGGTCCGTCGTAGCGGTCATACCACGGGTTTACGAAGACGACCCTCATTCACAGACCCCTAGCGGAACCGCCTGGGGGACGGCGTTGGATGATGAGTGGTATTCGCATGTAGAATCCCGAACGTGTCTCGCTGTGCTACCCAACGGTAGCAGTCACTGTCGGGGTTGTAAACCGCTCCGTGCAAGGGCACAGGAGCTGGGTCGGTGAGTTCCCGCTCGTCCGCCCGCGCAGGGACTCCACATCATCGTCGCGGTGCTCTACCGGAGTAGCCCTCACTCCGAGTAGGTCACCCTAATCGAGTAGTCCCAGCAGCCGCAGTCCGACTGCGGAGCCCTCGACTCCGACGTGTAGGTGGCAGCGACCTCCTGCCCGTCGACCAGCAGCGTACCGCTCACTGGATCGGAGAAACTCTCGCTGGCGACAAGACCGGTCTGACTGCAACTGTACAGAGTTCCCGACCGCGCCTGTGACGTACACTCGAAGGGAAACAGCGTCCCGTGGCTAGCGATTGTCCCCGAAAAGGTGGTGGGTGTGGCCCCATTATCAGCCGAAATGATGACGGTGGTGCGTTTGGGGCACAGAACGTGGCAGTCGCGGGTGGTCGAACAGGCCTGCAAGAGGCCCAATAAAAACAGAAGAGAGAGGGTAGCTCCAAGTTTGGGAAGGGTTCTCATTTCTGGGTCCCGGCGTTCATGATTACCTGCGCACCCGTGGCGCTGTTCGGACGTGGTGCGAAGCCTGTTTGAGCAGGCTGTCGAGTGTATCGTCGGGCCCAATCGGTATCACCGGGATCGCCAACGAGCCGATGCTGCGCGCAATTCGGGTCCGTTCCCGTCGCTCGGCTAGAGAAAACACCTCGAAGAGGGCACGTTGGCGAGCGTACTCCGCCCCTCGCTCGTCATCATCGTCGTCCGTTTCTTCAGCGACGTATTCCGGTGTGTACGGCATTGCGACCACAACTCGGTGCTTGCGACTGAGCACGACCTTGAGGGCGCTGAGTATCCCCTGGGTGCGCACGAGACCGCATAGGTCCGTGATGAGAAGGACGAGGTTGGATTCTCGCGTGTCCTCCATAAAGCGCTCCAGGGCGCGCACCATTCCCAACTCCTTGGCGCCAAATCGAGCCTCTAATCGGAACGGTACGTCGACTCCTCGAACCTGGCAGAACTTTCGGATCGTGCTGAGCTCGCGGGCGTTGATTACGCCGGCTGAAAGGCAGCGGTCGCCGATTCGTTTCTCCTCGCGGGCCAATTCCCTACCCAACCAGTACTCGAGCAACTCGACATCGAAGTTGTCTGATTCATCCAAAACCGAATTCAGGTCTCTCTGGCGGCGGAAATCGAGGCGTTCCTGGACCATCAAATAGCGTACGAGGCGGGCGATCACCTCATCGTCGTCGACCTCAGTGAAGTCGCCGTCCACAATGGAATCGAGTCCCACTAGGTGATCGACAATCTCGCGGAAGAGTTTTCGAGCGTTGCCACTGCGGATGTTCCCGTACACAACTTCATCGAAGGTGATCAGGCCAATCTGGTCCTGATTTCTTGCCATGAGTGAGACGAACTCTGTGGTGAGCTCGACAGCGTGGGCCAACTTGGTTCTGGGCCGAATCCCGCCTCGCATGGTGGTTGATACATCGAGTAGAACGTACGAGTTCGCTACGACCTCGTCTTCGAACTCGCGAACCATGAGCTTGCCAGTCCTCGCCGTTGCCTTCCAGGAGATGTTCCTGAATGGATCGCCAACGACGTGGTCGCGCAATTCTCTGAAGTCTGAGCCAAATCCCCGTTGACGACGTCGGTGGAGCCCCATCATTTGGACCTCAATCGCGTCACGAGTGGAGGATGGCAGCGTGTTGCGCCCGGCTGCAACCGCCGGCAATGCCTTGATCGGAAGGGGCGTCGGCACGTAGTCCGTGGTGGCCACCAACCCACTGAAGCCCTCTCCCCGAAGTCGAAAACCGTGTATGAGACGACGGCCCGCTGCCCTACTCGTCACCGTGATGGTGAGGACGGCCTTGTGTCCTGGAAGCAGCCCGCGGATTTCGACGGGCATGGGATCAAACTCGAGCCCTTGGTCGGCTTCAGGTTCCAGGACGAGGCGATTAAATCGAAGTCCAGAGAGGTTGATCACCTCGAGTTGAAAGGACTTGGGCTTCCCAGCGACCCCACCGCGCGTCTCGCCCGCCGAGAGGTCCTTGATTCCGAGCCCGACGAAACCCTCTTCAATCGCGAGGAGAAAGGCTGTCTGGTGCAGATAAATGGCTGCCAAAGTGACTGCCAGGACCTCTCCGAGCAATAGGACGGGCCAGTTTGTGGCCACCGCCCCGATCAGAATGAGGCTCACGGCCGCGAGCAGCGCTGCCCGCCCTGTCACTGTCAGGTGGGGAGTCACGTCGTGGTACCCTCTCGACGGGTCATTCGATCACGCAAACAGTGCCGCCAACAATCAAACAGCATCGTAAGGAACATCGCGTACTGCGTTCCGAATCACATCCTCGGGTCGCACCCCATTCAACTCCGCGTCGGGGGTGAGGATGACTCGATGGGCAAGCACCAAGCCCGCGAGGCTTCGGATGTCATCTGGCAGAACGTAGTCCCGGCCCTGCAGGAGCGCCTTTGCCTTGGCGGAGCGCATCAGGGCGATGGCGGCGCGGGGCGAGTTGCCCAACGCAATCTGCTCGTGTTGACGCGAGTAGCGTACCAGTCGGAGGATATAGCCCTTCAGTTCTTCGGCGATGTGAACGTCATCGCTGAGGTGTGCCATGAGCTGAATGTCCTCCGGATCCAGAACGGGCTGCACTGCGCCCGGTTCCTTGTCGTAGGTGCGCAACACCTCCATTTCGTCCTCAAAGCTGGGATACCCGAGAGGCAACTTGATCAAGAATCGGTCGAGCTGAGCTTCTGGCAGCAGATAAACGCCTTCCTGTTCGATCGGATTCTGGGTGGCCAATACCAGAAAAGGGCGGGCCAGACTTTGGGTGACGCCTTCGATGGTCACTTGGCTCTCTTGCATGGCCTCGAGCAGGGCTGACTGGGTCTTTGCCGGGGCTCGATTGATCTCGTCTCCGAGCACCACTTGGGCGAAGATTGGCCCCTTTCTGAGCACGAACTGACTGTTCTTGACGTCCAGAATATAGGTACCGGTGATGTCGCTCGGCAGCAGGTCTGGAGTGAACTGAATGCGCCGAAACGAACAGTTCAGAACCGCCGAGAAGCTCTTTGCGAGGGTTGTCTTCGCCACACCGGGAACACCCTCGAGCAAGACGTGGCCTCGGGCGAGCGTCGCGACGAGCAGGGCCTCGACGATACTTGGCGTCCCAACGAAGACCTTGCGGATCTCGCTCTTGATGCGTTCGACCCGAGTGGTAATCCACTCCCTGCGTTCGGGATCGATGTTGCTGCTATGGCCTGCCGGTCCGTTGCTCATATTCTTCCCAAATACCTAAGTCACGAATCATTGATCGGACCGCCACGAATGCTCTGCGAAAGGTGCGCTCACTGTAGCGCGCATCGACTTCTGGGACCAAGCTGTTTCGCTCGGGCAGCACCGCGATCAATTTCAGTGCATTGTGCGCTTTGAGGGCTGAAGCCCTTTTTGGCGTGTGGTTGTTCAGTTTGGCGACTGCATCCGCGAATCGGCGCGAAAACAGCTCCAAATTCTGCGGTTCGTATCGAACCTCGTCGTCCAGCTCACCCGGATTCTTCGCCAGCCGTTGCAAGACGAGCCGCTCGAATTCTTCTTTCAGAATGGCCAACGGCAGGGAGTAGTCGCCGGTCTTGCCCTCGTTCAATATCCGCTCCAAGTTCCACTCGAACTCGGAGCGACTCTTCTGGCTCTTGTCGGCGGTCAGGGAAAACTGGAGCCAATCCGGTCGAGTGATTGGAAGGGCCAACATGAGAAATAGGCTCACGCCCAGGCTCAGAAAGACAGCGGCCCAGTGCACTCCCGCGGGGTTGGGAGTGAACTCCGAGAATCGCCCGAGAATCGCGTTGACCTCGGCCAGCTGCTCGGCCAAATCGTCTGTCTCGAGATCGTCCTGGGGCAAATCGAGTGGCGGTCCCGGAAAGTCGCCAGAGACGGTGGTGTCGGCTGTCACAATGTGCACTGTGCACGGCTCGAGTTCCTCACACAGGTGCCTGAAGATGTTGTTTACGAGCGTCCGGTTGTCAGCCATGTCCAGCATGAAATTGATCAAAATGGATGGGTCGCCCAACGCGATTGCCCGGCCCTCGCCGTAGCTCAAGTCGTACAGAAGCCCATATTCGGGGTCGTCGTAGGGAAGCACAGCCCGCCCGTCCGCGGCCAAGGCCGTGGGGTGATTCGCGAGAATCAACTCGACCCCACTTGTGAGCGTGTGGCGACCGCCTGGATAGAAGACCGGCAAGCCCGGGTTGTTTCGGAAAAAGGTCTGATGCGGCGTACGCCCAGGAAACATCTCGACACCGAGAACGTCCAAGAGCTGGGCGGCGTTACCATGATCGTCAGCGACGAGCAGACGACCTCCCTCGTGCACAAACTCGAGCAGCTCACCCGCTGGAGGCTCGACCGTGGGGTAAACCACAACGATCGGATGGTCGATTGGGTGGGTGCTCAAATCGATCGGTTCGTCGACGATGACCTGGGGGCGGCCCGCACTGAGCATGTCGAGCAGATGGGCTAGGCCATTCCAATCGGTGCTGAGCGGATCGTAGTCCTCTGCCTGCTGCGCCATGGCGTCGGGTTGTAAGGCTGTCGCTGCGACGGCGATCGAGAGAAGCAGCACGAGATTGCGAGCCACCGAACCCGAACGCCCAGGTTTCCCTGTCGGGGGAGGCTCGGGTTCCTTTGATCGCTCGACGATCCGCTTCAACTCCACTACCAGTTTGCGACACACCTGGACCATGTCCTCAGCGTACACCCGTCGAGAGAAATAGACTTCTTCGACTAGAAGGGTGAGTGCCTCGAGAAGTATTCCCTCGGGGTCCGCTTCTTTGCGCTGGAGGGCAGCTCTGAGTCTATCGCGAAAAGACAAATCAGCTTGAGCGCTCCCGTCCACTTGGATTTGACTGTAGACTTTCCCGGCCGCGTCCTCGATTTGACGGGGAGTGAACCAACCCCACTTCATGGGCTCTTCGTCGCCCAGAGCGAGATCCTCGGCGAAGCGGCGATAATAATGCCGGACCCAGGAGCGAACCGAGACGAGATACACCTCCATCTCGACGAACTTGCCCTTGTGGGGGATAGCGATGTCGCTTGTCATGGCGACAAATCCCGGGCACGAGATTTTTAGGGTGTACGAACCGGGCTCGAGTTCTCCGGTGCTGAAGTACCCGTCGGTCGTAGCTGGAACTTTCAGCTTGTTCTCGCCGCCGCTCGTGAGTTCGACCTCGGCGCGAGAGAGTGCTTTCCCCAAGTCAGCGTCGCGAATCCTGCCCGAGACAATCCAGGCGTGCTCCTTTTGGGCTAGCAGTTGAGGTCCGTACTCGACCAGTCCCTTGCTGGCAGCCTTGAGCACGGGTGATTTTCGGGGGATTCGAGCCTTCTTACGCTTGAGAAGATTGCGAACTCTGCGGGCGACCGCCACGACCAGCAGAAGGCAGCAGGCCAGTGCAGCCGTGGGCTTCGCCCATGAACTGACGGTGGGAACGACACCTCGCTTGATTTCGAGTCGGGCGAGCCCGACCACGGCCAGATCCGGGTCGTCACTTTCGAAGGGCACAAAGGTCGCGGTGGCAGTCAATGTGCCGACCTCACCTTCTGCTAAGGGAACAGGTACTCGGAACTCGCCATCCTCGTCTGTGGTGAGCGACCAACTTCTTGCTCCGGGCTCGATCGTCAGCTCGATCGCGGCGTTTGGAACAACGCCTTGATCGGTAATGAGTCGTCCCAAGACTCCCATTGTTCGCTCTTCGCGCCGATCGATGAGCGTCGCTTCCAACGGCATGCGCGCCCACTCGTATGCCATGACGTCCATGAAGGCGCTCGCGGGAGCAAACTGGGAGTTGCCTCCGAAGGCTGTCCGGATGTTGGTTATCCCTGGGGCTTCGAGGCGATCGATCGACGCGTGCAACTCACCCGATTCGTCAGTGGCACGCCCCCCGCCGATTTCGGTCCCATCGACACGCACCAGCAGAGGGATTCCGGGCTCGGGCTCCCCACCGTTGCTCGCTAGGACGGTTACGGGGAGCGCAGCCCAATAGGGGGTCGCTGAGGGCGCTATCAACTGGATAGCCAGTTCGTCCCGAGCCAGTTCGACCGCGAGGGTGGTGCGCACAGGAGCATGATGGCGTGCGCCGTCGAAGTCGACCCCGATAACCCATACGCCGTCATCCAGCACGTCAGCAAACTCGAAGCGGCCGTTTCGATCGGTGCGAACCCGACGGACCATCGCTGCGTGCTCCCGACTGGGCGCATAGTCCCGTCCCAGGGCCGGTGAACCCTCTCTGTCGATCGGCTCCCAGCCAGGCCGGGCCAACCAAACGACGACGGTGCGATCGTTCAAACCCTGGAACACGTTATCCCGTAGGACGCCGGTGAGCAGCAGACTTCGGCCATCGGCATAGGGCTCGACTTGAAGTGTCGTCCGTGCTCGAACTGACACCTCAAAGGCTTCGGCGGGACGTGCTGCGAACAGCTGAAGGAGACACGCCAGCACAATGACACTCGTCGCGCCTTGTGCTACAAGCAATCCCGGTTGGCGCTGCCACGGGTCGGGTCTTCGAATTGGCCAGGTTGGCGAGGTCATACCATATATAGACTTGCACACCTGACGAGATGTTCCAATCGAGTGTCGGTTGTTGTGCTTTTCTTACTCGAGAGCGGTACATGCGCGAAATCTCAGTAGGCCTTCTCGGCGTCGGTACGGTTGGTACTGGAGTGATCAAACTCCTGTCCGAGAATGCAGAACGAATCGAAGCTAGGCTCGGTGCCCGAGTCGTAGTCAAACGAATTGCCTGTCGCGACCTGGCGAAAGAACGCGGGGACGGCATCGATGTCAGCCTGCTAACAGACAACGTTGATGATGTACTCGAGGCGCCAGACATCGATGTGGTGGTGGAGGTCATCGGCGGAATCGAGCCGGTCCGCGGCTACTTGCTGAAGGCCATTGCGAGCAAAAAGCACGCTGTCACCGCCAACAAAGCCCTGCTGGCTAAGCACGGGGTCGAACTGATGTCGGCCGCGGCCGAGCGCAGTGTGGACCTGTTCTACGAGGCGAGCGTCGGGGGTGGAATACCGGTCATTCGGGCGCTTCGCGAATCGCTCGCGTCCGATCGGATCGACGCTCTGTACGGGATCATCAATGGCACGACCAACTACATCCTCACCGAGATGTTCACTCGCGGTGCAGAATTCGATGTGGTTCTGGCTGACGCCTCGGCAAAAGGGTACGCGGAAGCCGATCCCTCGCTCGATGTCGACGGCCATGACGCCGCCCAGAAGCTGGCGATCTTGGCTTCGCTCGCCTTCGGTGTTCAGGTCACGTCCGACGACATCTACACAGAGGGCATTCGCCATCTCACGGCTTTCGACGTCTCGGCGGCCTCGGAGCTCGGATATGTCGTCAAGTTGCTCGCTGTGGCGCGTGAATCAGACGATAAAGTCGAGATTCAAGTTCACCCCAGCTTGGTCCTCAAAGACACGCTCCTTTCCCACGTGCATGGGGTCTACAACGCCGTTCTCACCCACTCGCGAGCGTCGGGTGCGCAGCTCTTCTACGGAAAAGGCGCCGGCATGATGCCCACGGCGAGCGCGGTTGTTTCCGACGTCATTGAGGTGTGCCGGAATATATTGCAGAATCGGCATGGTCGAATTCCCGGATTCGGCTATCAAACGGGTCGAAGTCTGGAGCTGAAGCCGATGACGGAGACCCGGGGGCGTTACTTCCTTCGCTTCAACGCCGTAGATGAACCTGGTGTCCTTGGGCGAATTGCCACCGTGCTCGGAGAAAACGGAATCAGTATTGCCACCATGAAGCAGTACGAGACCGTGGTCGACGAGGCAATTCCAGTCGTCATGTTGACGCATACGGCAAGGGAGGGGGACGTGCGAAGGGCACTGAGTCTGATCGACGAGACGGAAGTAACCAGGGCGCCTACACGACTCTTGCGGGTCGTGACACCGGAGGAAACAGAGTGATGTCAACGCCTTCACCAAGACTCCTGGCAGCGCTAGTGGTAGCGCTGGTGCTATGTGTTGGTGCAACCTACGCCAGCGCGCAGGACGCGCGAATCACCGTCATCATCATCGATGAAGCGGGTCTCTCGAGCTCGGGTGTCGACGACCTGCAGGCTGGGCTCGAAGACATCGTCGTCCAGTACGGCGACTTCGACGTGGTGAGTGCAGGGGAACTCCAGTCCGGCCTCAGCAGGTCGGACCAGCGAGCGTTGGACGGTTGCGGAGCGGATGCGGGCTGTTACTCCGACGTGCTGTTGCCGATCGGTATCGATTTCGCGCTCGTCTCGGTCGTCTTCGAGAGCGGCAGCGAGTACGGAGTCGAGCTCAACGGAATGAACCTGCACGAATCGACCGCCCCCGGCTTCATGGAGGGCGCTTTCCCCGATCCCAACGACGTGCTCTTTCTTTTGGTCCCAGTCTTCGAGGCGCTCACCCCCCTCAGCGATGCGGGTGTGAATCCGGTTGGCTCCGGAAACGGACGCGACCGGGACCGGGACCGAGATCGTGACAATGACCGAGACCGAGACAACGACCGAGACCGCGATAATGACCCGGTTCCGGGCTGGGAGACTCCAGACGAGACCAACGTCTTGGCGGTCTCACTGATTGCGGGCGGTGGAGCAGTGACAGTGACGGGCTTGCTCTTCTGGATTTTCGCTGACGACACACAGGCAGAGATTCAGAGCGAGCCCCATGAACAAGCCCGTCTCGCCGAACTACAAGACACGGGAAACTCACAGACGACCATAGGAAATGTAATGGTCGGTGTGGGTGTGGCGACGTTGGCGACTGGCATCGTCTTTGAACTACTCGACATCGGAAGCGGCGGCGGAAGCGACGACGACGATTTCGACGACGACGAATGGGTTAGCATCGGCTTCGCAGGATCCCTGTCGTCGCCGGTTTTTCAGTTTGGAATGGACTTCTAAAATGAAGCAAGCAACACTTATTTCGCTGGCGACTGCCGTGCTGTGCGCCGCTTGCAGCATCGATTTCAACGAAGCGATCCCCTGTGAGAGCGACGACAACTGTCCCGTCGGCATGGCCTGTGACTCAGCGACCGCCCGTTGCGTTGTCGGCGAGGTAGCCGATACGGGAACCACCGACACCCGTACGCGGGACGTCGTGACGCAACCCGACACCGACGCTGGGGGCGATACGATTACCACAAACGACGTCGCGACCTATCAGGTCACGACCGACACCCCCACGACGGACACCCCCACGACGGACACAGTCACGACCGACACCCCCACGACAGACACGACCACCGATACCGGTGAGTGTGTCGCTTCTGTTGAGGTCTGCGATGGCCGAGACAACGACTGTGACGACGTTCCCGACAACGGAATCAGTTGCGGTACCTGTCCAACCGAGTTCGGTACCATGGCTTTGATCGTCCGAGACGGGGGAGCAGCCTTCTGTATCGACGTGTACGAAGCAGCCCGAGAAGACGCTACCTTGGTTAACGAGGGCGTGAGCGCCAACATCGTCGCTCACTCGACGCAGGCCGTCCTCCCGTGGAGCAACATGAGTATCGCTGGTGCCCGCCAAGCGTGCACCGCAGCCGGGAAGTCGCTCTGCACCCAGGAGCAATGGCAGGCCGCTTGCGGTGGCATCTCGACACTAGCTTACCCGTATGCCGATACCTACGACGGCTCGGTATGTAACGGCCTCGAGGCCGGAGAGACCGCAGCCGGTGCGAACGGTGCTCGACCGCTCTGCGTCAGTCCGGAAGGTGCCTTCGATATCAGTGGAAACCTAGCTGAATGGGTCGAATCGGAATTCGCCATGGGCGGGTCGTTCAACTCGAACTCGAACGAAATGCGCTGCGATCAGGCCACTGTGCAGCCCGACACCAACGCACCGGGCCGTAGCGTCGGCTTCCGTTGCTGCGCCGCCTCGATTCCACCCGGCTGAAGTCGTCGGTCTCTCGGCGAAACCCTAGAGCCTAATGCTTCCTGGCCTGTTACACTCCTCCGACGTGCAACGCTCGATCTACAATCCACTGCGCCGCGGTTTCGTGACGCCCATCTCAATTGCACTGGTGGTATGCTGCTTGTTTTCGGCAGGATCTGCATTTGGCCAAGGGTTGGGGCTGCCGGGTCCCGGAGGTTGTTTCGAGGACGTCTATGAGCCGAATCCGTTTGGCGATCCGACCGTTCTGGAGGCGTCGAGCCGACTCGACGACGTGAATATCTGCAGTACAGACGACTGGTATCGAGTCGACCTCAGGGCGGGCCAGATCGCGACCTTCGAGGTTGAATTCAGGCATCGAAGCGGGGATGTCGACATGACGCTTCACCGCGAGGACTTCGTAAAGATCGATATCAGCGAGAGCGCGGCAGACCGGGAGTTCCTGGAGTACGTGTCGCATGAAGAACAGACGTTGTTGTTGCGAATCTACGGCTATAACAGCGCCGCCAACGACTACTCGCTCGACTATCGGTTGTCGGATTTTTCGGTGGGCTGCGAGACAAATAGCCGGGCGGCATTGGACCGTGGCTCGATGCTCTCGGGCGCGGTTTGTATCGGGTCGAGCACAGTACACCGGCTCGGCAACAGTTCGGTCGAACCACTCGAAATCACGCTGTCATCTGACCCCACTGTCGGCGACCTCGATCTCGTGGTGACCGACCTCGACGGTGCTGTCCTCGGGCGGTCTGCGACGACAGGACCGTGGGAGCGCATTCGTGTCTTCCCGACTCAGGGTTCCGATCTTTTACTGGAGGTGGTCGGTTTCGAGTCGGGCTTCGGCGGCTATGAACTCTCTAGTGCCTCACTCGACCGGTCTCAGCTGCTCACGACGGAGGGCGTCGTTAGCTATACGCGAGTGGCACATCGGGTCGACGGCGAAAAGTACTACACCGAACATACGCCTGAAGGTCTTCTGGTCGAGTTGGCACGTGTCGCTGATGGTTTTCCCGTCGGTCGAACGACCACCGCACCGGACGGTTCGTTTGCGTTCTCGCTTCCAAACTTGAGAGCGGAGGACGTGTTCATCAGATTGGTTGCGGGGCTCGAGACCGAGGCCTATCGAGTCACGGTCTCTCCATCCACGACTGCACCGAGCTACGTCCACGAGAGTGCGCCGCTGGGTGATCCGTCGATCGCCGAGCTGGGTCCGGACCTGGCGAATCTGCGGCTGAGATTTGACCATGACGATCGCTTCACGGGCGCCCTCCATATCGCGTCGACCGCTCGGATCGGACTCGAGGAGATACTGAAGGTGCGCAGTCGACCTAACCTCGATGTTCACTACGTATGGGAGCGAGGTGTGAGCCATGCCTGCGGCAGTTGTTACAGCGATGGCTTCATACTCTTGTCTGGCGGCAATGTGGATCCGGACGAGTTTGACGACTTGGTGATTCTCCACGAGCTTGCCCACCTCCTCGTCGACCATTTGAGCTGGGACGATAGTCCGGGCGGAAACCACGACGGCAGCAGAACCAGACCGTTGGTTGCGTTCGCGGAGGGAATCTCGACCGGATTTGCGACGCTCTTTCTCGACAGTCCATACTACCTCGACACCAGTCGCTATGGCGTCCGCGCCTTCGAGGACATCGACCGCCTACCGAACCTCGAGGGGTATGGAACCAGCAACTCACGGCTGGGCGGACTTGTTTCAGAATGGTTGCCTGCAGCCGTGATGTGGGACCTCTACGATCCGCACAGCGATGAAGAACCCTTTGACGAACTCTCGTTTCGCCGAGTAGAGATCTATCGCGTCTTCGTAGACCGGCTAACGGAGCGCAGAAGGTGGGATCTTGGGACGCCAGGCGTTGATTTTGCCGACTGGGTGAACTCATTTCGATGCACCTACCCGCGGTCCAGCGCGACGTTGCAAACGCTGGTTGCGGGTCATCAGAACTACCCTTTCCCGAACTATGGGAAGGAGAAGTGCGAGTGGTCCCCGGTTCAATGACGGTTCCTGGAATGAGGTCGATTCCATTCGGCATTATTGAATGCAGAGAGCCCCTTGTGCGTTTAACTGCATAGCGGCGAATGCGATACTGAAGAATATGATTCGGCAATACGATCGATTGAGAATAAGAAGTCCACATGTGGCGGGGAGCGTCCTATTCGCCCTTGCCCTTGCAGGCTGTTCCTCGAGGTGCGGTGCTGGACGAGATGAAGCGGTGCCAGCCGCTGCGTCCGAACAGGTTGAAACTCTCGGTAGCGAGAGTTTTGGCGCACCGGCGCGAGGGACTCGTCCCACCCAACGCGGGGTGGAGGATCCAATCGTAGCCTGGGTCAACGAAGTGGACATTCATCGCAGTCAACTCCAGGAACACCTGAATCGGCGAATCGAGGTCTATCGTTCAGCTGGAAACGAGGATGGGCCACGGTGGCGAAACGCCCAGCGTCGGAACATCGCTCGGCATCTCGTCGAGCAGGAGGTATTCACTCAAGCTGTCGACTTGGCCGGTGTAACCCTCACCGACGAGGAACTCGATTCCGCTCTGAGTACCGACATCAGCGACCTCTATGGGAGCCAGGTGCAATTCGACCGACATCTTGCGCGCCGAGGAATGACTTATGAGGAGTATCGGGAGCTACGTCGATTCGAGATCCGGATTCAGACGCTGTTCGACCAGCGCGGAGCGACCACAGTCAGCGACGAAGAAGTGCACGCCTACTACCAACAGGTTCGAGACCAGTGGCGTTCACCCGAGAGGATCAACGCCTCCAGCATCACGGTTCGATTGCGACGAAATCCGCCAGAAGCGGAAGTTGAAGACGCCCTCGAGCGGATCAGGGCTCTGCGAGATCGAGCCAACGAGGGCGAGGATTTCGCGGTGTTGGCTGAAGCGCACTCCGAGAGCGCAAATCGCTATCAAGGTGGCGCGATGGGGTGGATATTCGCCGGCGACAACGACCTGGAAGAGCCCGTTTTGAACGCCCTCTTCTCTCTACCAGCTGGCGAAATCAGCGAGCCGATTCGAACTCGGCTCGGCTTTCAGATTTTCCTCGTCTCGGCCCACCAGGAGGCGGGTCCCCGTGAATACGAGGAAATCCGCGATAACCTGCGCTCGATCGTTCAACAGCAAGCTCAGCAACGAATCAGAAACGAGCTGATCGCCGAGATGGAAGAACAGCTCGACATTGGCTACGCCGAAGGCTATCTGGGCTTGGAACCCGAAGAAGACCGGGAGTCTTCTCAGGGGCAAGCGCCCCCTTCGGTTCCCAGTAATTGACAGAGACCGGGCCTTCGATCGACTCTCTTGTTTATGTATCAGCCCCCTGCCCTCCCCGCAGCCGGATCTGTGATCCGAAACAAATACCGCATCGACGGCCACCTGGGCGCCGGCGGGATGGGCACTGTATACATTGCAACGGATCTCACTCTGGGACGGCAGGTTGCGATCAAAGTGCTCGATCCCCGAGCCGCCGCCGACAATCAGAACCAGAAGCGTTTTGAGCACGAGGCAAAGGTCGCCCGCCATCTGACGCACCCCAATACCATCCAGATCTTCGATTTCGGGCGGATTGAAAACGGGCTGCCCTTCATCGTGATGGAGTATCTTCGCGGGACCCCGCTGGACGCTCTCATCGAGAAAGAAGGTGCGCTTCCACTTCCCCGTGCACTGCACATCGGAAAGCAGATTCTCGCGAGCCTCTCAGAGGCCCACGCTAACTCAGTCATCCATCGTGACCTAAAACCCGCCAACGTGATCGTTGGTGAGTTCGGGGGTAAGAAGGACTTCGCCAAGGTCCTGGATTTCGGAATCGCAAAACTGATCGACAGCACACGGGACTCGTGCTCACTCAAGACTCGAACCGGTCTCGTGATCGGCTCGCCGGCCTACATGGCCCCCGAGCGCATTCGGGGTGAGAAGCTAACCCCCAGAAGCGACCTGTTCAGCTTCGGTATTTTGCTCGTCGAAATGCTGGTGGGCCATAGCCTCTACTCGAAGATGAACCCGATCGAAGTACTCTCGTATCTCTTGGAGCCTAGCGCGTTGCCCGTTCCCGACTGGCTGCAGGCGGGACCCGCTGGTGCGCTGCTCGTGAAGACAACCCAGAAGCGCCCTGAGAACAGATATGCTAGTGCGAACGAAATGATCCGGGAGATCGATGCGATCCTAGCGGGTAACCACCAGGCCGCGCCGCAACAACATCCCCGACCAGTCAGCAATCGGGCCCGTCCGGTCCACAACCCTGCCCCTCCGAGGCCCGCACCTCCTTCGGCACAGCCAGTGCCGCCGCAGCCGTCTCCGTACCCGGAGGCCGTGCCGACGACCCCGATAGCACCTCTCCCCGAGGATGGTCCCGGTCCGACCGCTCAGATCGCCAGCCTGCGCCAAACCGATCCGCTCAAACGGCAGACGCCCAGTCTCTGGAGCAACCCGATCAACATTCTGTTGGTGGTTTTGATTCTTCTACTGCTCGTTGGAACCGGTATCCTGGTGACTCTGGTCATGAAGTAGGCCGGGCGCCTATAGGCCAGCGTTCGGTCGCGTCCGTCACCGTCCTCTATCGATTAGCAGGGCCAATTCTCTGGCGAGAGCACGGATTTCGTCCGGCTGTAGCTCGTCATTGGCAACCGTCGCGAAGAAGTCGCGTTCCTCTGGCCCACCAGCGGTTCGAATCACCTTCAGGAACTTGGCCTTGAGAGACTCGTCCACAACGATCGGAAACTGGAACGAGCGATTCTCGTCCCAGTGGTATGGGCCCGTCCAGATCAAGGGCGGGCACGCGAACATCTCGGCGTCGGCGAAGCGAACGTGGGCATCCAGGAGATCGTCCTCGGACGCGAGGAATTTGAGCGCCTCGGCCGCCAGGCACTGCTCGACTTGATCTTCACTCTCGAGGAACTCCGTCAGATTCGAGCGGTAGCTCTGGTTCCCCGTGTAACCGAGAGCCCAGAACGCATGAGCTCGAATGTCGTAGGGCTCCACGTGTAGAAAATCGGCAATCGCTGGTGCCGACGCCTCATATCGCCCCAGTCCCAGCCCCCTCAGCAGCCCGATCGCGAGCTCGCTTCGACCAAAGCTCTCCCGCAAAAGGCCGGCCATGACATCAGCCCCCTGCCTGCTTCGCAACAGGCCGAGAACCTCGGCGGCCCGAGCTCGACGGATCTCTGAATTGGCTTCGTCGCTGACTATCGCGAGCAGGTCTTGAGTGGCTTCGACGATTTGCAGTTCACCGACGAGCCAGAAGGCCCACCCCTGCACCTCTTCGTCCGGATCGGCCAAGAGTTCGACGATTCTCACACGCACCAACGGCTCGTCCTGAACCTCGGCGTGAAGTGGATGCGAAAAAGCCTGTAGGCCTCGAATCCGATCGTCGGCATCGGCCGAGCGGAGTAGCGTCACCTCGTACCCGTAGTCGCTGTAGTAGCCGAAAAAGTTCTGGGTAGCCGCGCTGTAACCCACGTAGTTGACCGCGATCATGGCGGCCACAGTGAGGTAGAACGGCATGGTTCGGTCTTGAAGACCGCCCATTGTGCTCTCGACATCTTCGCCGTCGCCGTGCTCGATCTTCTTGCCTAGCAGAACCCGCTCTCGCCAGCGCCCCTTGAAAATGAGGTCGCCGACGGCCATCGCTCCCACGAAGGAAACGACCAAGAGCAGAAGGACAGTCGCGGTGATCAACCACAGATTGACGGTGGCGCTACTAGATGTGTCGCGCATGAAGCCGGCCGTGAACCAAGCCCAGCCCAAGAACAAGGCGGTCGCAACCGCAGCGGAAACGAGCAGTCGGCGGCGAGTCCGCGCGATCCAAGACCCGAAACCCAAGTCGCCGACGGCCGTTATCTTGCCGAATCCAGTTTTGCTGAGAAAGCTCTCCTTGCTCATGAACTCCTTATACCACCGCCAGGAGCAACGTGTCCGCAGGCGCGTGCACGCAATTCTCGTTGACGGACCAAGGGGCAAGTTCTTTCAACAGTTCTTTTGGGGGTAGGGATTGGGATCGGGGATCCCTGACTACTCTGTCCCCAAGAACATCTCCGTCGCATCCTCGAATGCGGCCACGCATTCCTGGCAACAGACGTAGTAGCGCTCGCCATTGTGGGTGTGGTGCTGAACGGTCTCGCTGACTCGAAAGACCTGGCCGCTGACTGGGCATACGACGAGTTCGCCGACCTCGGCCCCGGGCTGAGCCACAAGCTCGGTCGGGTCATACTCTCCCGGCTCGAAGATCTCTGGGCGTCCGCTCAGAAGCGGAGTGTCGGACGGCTGCGAGGCGGGCGTTGCCGTTTCGTGCTCGGGCGGATCTTGGGCTGCGGAGTCGATCGAAAATGTGACAGATAGGAGGCTCACGACAAAGGTAAGGACACAACCACGCGCTATCATTCGTCTGGTCCCGATTGGCAATCTCAATCTCCTACGCTTCCTAATGTCTCGCCAGTTCTTCAACACGTGATCGGCCCGTTTCAATTTCAGGGTTGAAACGAATGGGAGCGTCGTTTCGTGCTTCGACAACGGCGGACCGCTTCGAGTCGATTAGTGAGCCGGCGTCGGCGTCGAGTCTCCCGAGTTTGGATGCCACCAAGCAGCCAACTAGGCGCCCGTAGGCTAGTGCGACCTGCGCACCTTCGACTCCGCCAGCGTTTCCCGCAACATAAAAATTCGGACAGGTCGTCTCTAGGTTGGCGTTCAGAACGGGCACCTGACCGCCCAACTGGGGCACGAAGGCCATATCGCAGCCGGCGGCAGAAGCGAGTTCGGCGAGGGGGGATAGCCCCCCGGCGATGCACACCAAGTCGACGGCCAGTTCTCGTGGGCTCCCCGTCGGATGCCCATCGACGTCAATATCTGTCACGACCGCCGCGCGCACCGAGTCCTCCCCCAGAATTTTCACCGCTGCCCTTCGCAGCTGAATGGGAATCCCCCAACTCTTGAGACCTTCCTTTGGATAGAGCTTCGGTCCCAGGGCTTTCCCCAGTCCCGTTCGGCCCAACCAACCTCCCGCCCTTTGCCACGAATTGGGAGCCAGCCGAGCAAGTTCACTCATTTGCGCGACCATCTTTCGAGGACTGGCCAGGTCGCCTGCCAAGGGACCCGCGGGTGGGAGCACGAGGGCCACCACATTCACGCCTGCCAGTTTCAGTTCGCGGGCGATTGTGAGGCTGAGGACGTTAACCCCTATCACCAGTGCCCGATTGCCCGGTTTCACCCGATGGAGGTTCGCGAAAATCTGGGCGGCGCCAATTGACATGACTCCAGGAAGGGTCCAGCCGGGAATTGGTATGGGGCGTTCAGCTGCCCCCGTCGCCAGTACCACCGCTCGGGCGGTGATCTGGGCCTGAACCTCGGGTTTGTCCGAGGTCAAATGGACCTGCCACTGCCCTTCTTGGTTCGGGTCGGGCCTCGCCGCCCAAACCTGCACACCGGCGACAATTGAGGCGCCCGCCCGGGTGGCCTCGTCGACCAGAGCTGAAGCCTGGTCGAGCCCGTTGAACCACTCGCCGGAACGCGGGTCTTCGTGGAGCTGGCCCAGCAGCCTTCCTCCCGGCCGATGAAACTCATCGACCACAACCACACTCATCCCGAGGCGTGCTGCTTCCGCAGCAGCCCCCAGACCAGCCGGGCCAGCTCCGACGATTGCGAGATCAACGGTCATGGGGTCACGTCCTCCCCACCCACAATCGGTGTGAGACATGCCCTAACCCCAGACGCGCCATTCACTGTCACCCTGCACTCCATACACTGGCCGATCGCACAGTAAACGCCTCGTGGTGCTCCCGACACCTCAGACCGGCGCAAGGTGCGAATCCCGGCGGCCAAGAGAGCCGCGGCGATTGGCTCGCCTTTGACGGCTTCGATGTCCCGCCCCATCCAACGAAAGGTGACCCGCTCACGCTCTGGAAGCGGCCCCATAATGGGGTGGTTTTCGATGCGTTCAGTCACAGGCGTATCGGCTCCCGCTTGCCTTGGTGTCGTGCGAGGAATTCGCTTTCATAGTCTCGAGCCGGTTCGAAGCGATCGGGGCAAAAGGGGCTCAAATCGACTGCCGGTTGCCTGCCCCCGGCGAGTGCAGCGACCGCCTCTCCCACGGCCGGAGCCAAACCGAATCCGTTGCCACAGAATCCGGCGGCCACGATGCAACCAGCCATCGTCCCAATCTCTCCGATCAACGGGCGATGGTCGGGGGTCAGTGCGACGGTTCCGGCCCAACTTCGGATCACCGACAGATCGGTCTGAGCCGGGAAGATTCGGAGAAACTGGCTCACCAGTCGGTGAATTGTCGACACCTCGCTAGCCACGTCAGTAGTCGTCGGTTCCCAGAGCCCTCCACCGCCGATGATCATGTTGCCGTAGACCGATTGTGCACAGTAGATCGAGCTGCCCGAGACGAATGGCTGCAGCCAAAAAGGCCGGCGCTCGCTCACTAGAATCTGGGAACGTCTCGAAAAAATGGGGGTATCGAGGAGCTGTCCCGTCCACGGCCCTGAAGTGACGACAACCGTTTCGCAATCGACCCTGAGCTCACGCCCTCCGTCACAGCGAATGCCGTGGATGGCGTTCAGGCCGTCCACACTTGTCTCCAGCGAGTCGACTTCCACACCTTCCAGGATTGTGGCGCCGGCATGTTGGGCGAGCTGCGCGATCGCTTGGGTTGCGGCGATTGGGTAGGCCCAGGCATCGCCGGCGCAGTGGGCCGCGGCCTTTATCTCAGGGTTCACACCCGGAGCGACCTGCTCGATCTGCTCGCCGCGCAATAGCCGAGTCTCAACACCGTTCTCGTTGTACCAAGGCGTGGTTCTGGCCAAGCGCTCAGCGTCGTGGTCGGAAAACGCCACGATCAGGTCACCGCCGCAGCGGAAGCCAAAGTCTGCCTCTGCAGCCAACTCTTTCCACAGCGCGAGGCTGCGAATGGCGAGCGCCAGTTCGGTTTGATGTCGGCCATGGCGGCGTATTGCTCCGCCCGCTCGGCCCGATGCTGCCCATCCGATTTTGTTCTTCTCGAGGACCAGAACCTTCAACCCGGCGCGAGCCATATAGAGTGCTGCGCTAACACCGATCACGCCGCCGCCTATGACCGCCACGTCGACCCGTCGAGGCCCGTCACTCATGTCGGCCACCGAGGTCGGGCAACTCGAGTTCCATCAGGGGAATCTGTGACTCGGGTTGGGTCGGAAGGTGACGGACGAGCGCCTCAAAGCGTACCGGACGAACTGGCCACCGGCTAGTGGCGGTGTCGCGGGGGGGCTCGGCGGTGCCTGAACACAGCGTCGCGAGCAAGCGAAGGCAGGTTCTGCCCTGGCATGCTCCCATTGCCGCCCGGGTCCGGAGTTTCAGCTCATTGACCGAACCGGCACCCGACCTCTTGGCCTCGTCAATCTGAGCGAGGGTGACCTCTTCACATCGACAGATAATGAGCTGTTTGTCGTGAACCACTGAGTTCGCCCATTGATAGGTAGTGCTTCCCAGCCGCTGGTTAAACCGCATAGCGCGTGGTCCTGCAACCGGATTGGCTCGCGATTTTCTCGAGACGGATTGGAATCAATGACCCGAAATCAATTTTTGCGTTTCGTCGACGGCGAGTTCTGGTAATCTGCGCCCCATGAGACGTCGATCAATCACAGTAGTCGCCTTGTCGTTTGTTCTGAGTTTCTCCGGTTGGGGCGGCGTTGCCTCGGCGCAGGATGAACCGGACAAGATGGAACTCTATGAAGAGGCAAACCGCCTCGTCGAGAGGAACCGTTTCACCCGCGCGATGGAGGTCTACCAACAAGTTGTAGCCATCGACCCGGCTTGGGGTGACGTTTGGTACAACATGGGTGAAGTCAGCCGTGTCACCGACTCCTACGAGGACTGCGCACGCTATTTCCGAGGTTACCTCTTCGCTGAGGACGGCGCCCTCGATGCCGATGACGTGAATCGACTGATCGACAGATGTCTGTCGGAGCTCGAGACGGGCCGCCTCACGGTTGAGACAGCGCCTCCCGAAGCCATTATCGCGATTGACGGGGTCAATATAGGTCGTGGCACGCTCGACAATATTGCCCTGACGGCGGGTCCCCATCAAGTCGAGGTGAGCCTCACTGATCACACACCGGCTCTCCACTCGGTTGACATCGTCGTCGACGAGGCCGCGACCCTGTCTGTCACGTTGGAGGCCATCGATTTTTACGGTGCGTTGTCGGTCGAACTGAACGTCGAGGGCGTCACGATCGAGGTAGACGACACGGCCATGGCCGTTACGCCGCTCGACGAACCCCTCCCCCTTCTAGTTGGGGAACACTTGATTCGGCTGGTAAAGGACGGCTATCGACCCTGGATTCGGCGCATCGAGATCATGCGCGACGAAACATATATGCTCGACGCGAACTTGAGAGTAGACGACGGCTCATGACTCAGATGAATCTGATACAGAACATCGAGCATGCCAACCAGCTCGATTTCAAACTGGCCAGTTTGAAGGCCTACTTAGAGGACCTGGGCAGCCTGATTGTCGGGTTTTCTGGAGGCATCGACAGCGCCTTTCTCTTGAAGGCTGCAGTCGACGCTCTGGGCGATCGTGTTGTTGCGCTGACCGCCATCTCGCCGAGTTTGCCCGAGTCGGAGCGCTCTGGGGCCATCCGAACGGCCGAAGAGATCGGTGCACGACACGTCATGCGCACCAGTGACGAAATCCACAATCCAAAGTACTCAGCCAATCCGGTCAATCGGTGTTTCTTCTGTAAAGAGGCCCTTTTCGTGCTCGCCGATCAGCTCAAGAGTGAGACCGGGATTCCTCATGTCGCCATCGGCACAAACACGGATGATCTCGGTGATCATCGCCCTGGTCTGGACGCCGCGAAGCGATACGGTGCGCTAAGCCCGCTAGTTGAATCGGGTTTTTCAAAAGCCGAGGTGCGAGAAGCAAGCCGGAGGATGGGACTGTCGATCTGGGACAAGCCGGCCTATGCCTGTTTGTCGAGTCGATTTCCCTACGGCACCCACATAACGGAGGCGCGATTGGGGCGAGTCGAAGCGTGCGAGGAAATCCTGAATTCTCTTGGTTTCAAGGTGTTTAGAGTCCGCTTCCACGACGATCTGGCACGAATCGAGGTCGGCGAAACGGAGTATCACCGCCTGCTAGACCCGACGGTGCGGAGTGCGATATCTTCTCGGTTCAAGAAGGCAGGTTTCCGATTTGTCGCTTTGGATCTCGAAGGCTACCGTAGCGGTCGCCTAAACGAGGGCGCTGTACCCGAGCACTCCTAAGGGAAACCGTCTTAGCTGGTGGGTTGCACCCACCGCGGCGTGTTGACCAGGAGGCTCGAATGTCAGCGAAAGAGTCCGAGGAGACGGAAGAGACCACCACAGTCCTTCCGATCCTTCCTCTGCGAAACAGTGTGCTTTTTCCGCAAGTCGTCATCCCCCTCGCGGTGGGACGGCCCAAATCGATACGACTGATCCAGGAAGCGCTGGCCAGCGAATCCAAGATCGCAATCGTCACTCAGCAAGAGCCTGAGACGGATGAGCCCGGTAGGAAGGACCTCTTCGATCTGGGGACCTCCGCTACCATCCTGAAGGTCGTCAAGATCGCCGAAGACAACTTCAGTGTGATTGTGCAGGGTCAGGAGCGCGTTCGACTGGATAAGATGGTCCACGACGAACCGTATCTGAAGGGTGAGTTCACCACGATACCCGAACCGGAAGACCGGGACGTCGAGATTGACGCCTTGTTCCGGAATCTGAAAACGACTGCCAAGCAGGTCGTTCGATTCATCCCAGAGATGCCGAACGAGGCGGGCCAAATGGTCGAGGGCGTGCCCAACCCGGGCCAACTTGCCGACTTTGTGGCCGCCAACTTGGACATCCCGACAGGCGACAAACAACAGATCCTGGACAGCATCGATCTGAAAGACCGACTTCGGCTTACGCTTACGTTCCTCGCTCGGCAGCTCGAGGTACTGAAGGTCTCGGACAAGATTCAGAATCAGGTCAAGGAAGAGATCGACCGGAACCAGCGCGAGTACTACCTGCGCCAGCAACTCAAGGCCATCAAAGAGCAGTTGGGTGAGCTGGATGGCGAAGGCGGCGACCTCGAAGACCTCGCCAAAGCACTCGAGAACGAGGACCTTCCGGAAGAAGTCGTCAAAGTAGGTAAGAAACAGCTCGACAGGCTGCGAATGATGCAGCCCGCGAGCAGTGAGTACGGTGTCACGCGCACGTATCTCGAGACCCTGCTCGACATCCCGTGGGTCGAACAGACCGAGGACAAACTCGACGTCAAAGAGGCCCGAGTCATCCTCGACGAGGACCACTACGACCTCGACAAGGTCAAGAGGCGGATCGTCGAGTATCTCGCGGTGCGAAAGCTCAAGAACGACATGAAAGGCCCGATCATCTGTCTTGTTGGTCCGCCTGGTGTCGGTAAGACCAGTTTGGGCAAAAGCGTCGCCCGAGCGCTGGGACGCAAATTCGTCCGTATCTCGATGGGTGGTGTTCACGATGAAGCCGAGATTCGGGGCCATCGCAGGACCTACGTCGGGGCGCTGCCTGGTCGAATTGTCCAGGGGCTTCGCAAGGCCAAGACATCCAACCCGGTCTTCATGCTCGACGAGGTCGACAAAATCGGACGTGACTTTAGGGGCGACCCCTCTGCTGCGTTGCTCGAGGTGTTGGATCCCGAACAAAACAACACCTTCTCGGATCACTATCTCGAGATTCCGATCGACCTATCGAAGGTCCTCTTCGTCACGACCGCGAACCTGATGGATCCGGTTGCCCCCGCCTTGAAAGACAGGATGGAGGTCATCGAAATCCCGGGCTACACCTTCCGCGAGAAGGAGCACATCGCTCAACAATTCCTCATACCTCGTCAGATCGAAGCCCACGGGCTCGACGACGACCACCTCGAGATTGAAACAGAGGCTCTGCAAGAGATTATTGGCCGGTATACCCGCGAGGCGGGCGTCCGAAATCTCGAACGACGACTCGCCGATGTATGCCGAGGTGTTGCGGTCAAGGTCGCCGAAACGCAGTCGAATGGGGTGGCGAAGAAGGGCGACGAGGATGGGGGCGAAGAACACGTCGAAGAGGCGTTCGAAAAGGCAGTCATCGCCAAAGACGACCTCTACGACTTCCTCGGACCAGAGCGCTACGCCTACGATGTCGCGGAGCGAACCTCGGACCCGGGTGTTGCCACTGGCCTGGCTTGGACAGCCGCTGGCGGTGACATCCTATTCATCGAGACGACCAAGATGCACGGCCGTGGCGAGCTGCTCCTTACGGGCCAGCTCGGTGACGTGATGAAGGAGTCCGCTCGTGCCGCGCTGAGTTTTATCAGGAGCCGAGCTGAAGAATATGGGCTCTCTCCCGACTTCCTAAAAGACGTCGACATTCACATCCACGTACCTGCCGGGGCGATCCCCAAAGACGGACCGTCCGCTGGTATCACGTTGTTCTCGAGCCTTCTGAGTCTGCTCACAGACCGCCGAATTAGCTCCGACGTCGCCATGACGGGTGAGATTACGCTGCGCGGCTCGATTCTTCCGGTTGGCGGAATCAAAGAGAAGGTGCTGGCAGCTCACCGAGCGGGCGTGAAACGGGTCCTGCTCCCCGAGCGGAACAAGAAAGACATGGTCGATGTCTCCGACGACATCAAAGAGGAAATGGAGTTCATCTTCGTCAGCAAGGTCGCCGAACTTCCCGACCTGGTCTTGACCAAGGCGGACGCCAAGTAAAGGTCACATGGCGATAGTCATACCGGTTGGTGAGCCCGTAAACGAGGTCGAGCGGGACGCGATCGCGTTCCTTCGCGACAATCTTCCTGACAGCTATACCCTCTTTCACAACGTCGAAATCGCCGATGAAGGACGTGCTCCGCTCGAGTACGACATCATCGTGATCGGCGAGCACGCCATTTACTCCGTCGAGGTCAAGGGATATAGGGGCCGAGTAACGGGCAATAAGCGCGACTGGTACGTTCAGGGCCGTCATCGCCGCAGCCCCTTACCGACCACTTTTCAGAAGGCACGAATCCTCTCGGGGCGCCTCAAACGCTCAGGAAAATCGATCGGGCCGGTCTGGGTCGAGGCGGTCGTCTTTCTCGCCAACCCCCTCGTCGACC
>CAZDBH010000021.1:32104-36674 GCA_964503485.1 uncultured Bradymonadales bacterium
ACTTGCAGGAAATGATCGAGCTGCTGAAGAAAATCGACACCCATTTTGGGGCCGAGGTCAACGAGCATGTTCACGTCTTCGACACGATTGTCAGCGCGCTGACTGAACCAAATAGCCTTCATCTGCCGCACTGGCCGATCAAACCACCGGGGCGCTACATCGGCAGCATCAAAAAGTTCCTTCTCGGCGGTCGACCCGCTCCGGGGAGGACACACGTTGGGTCCTACCGGCTGCTCGGCGAAATTGGTGGGACGGAGTATTTTCGTGATTTCGAGGCGATAAACGAAGCCTTCATGTCGAGTGATGAGAACGACTCGGTTCGGCTCCGACTCTACTTTCTCGACCCGTATGCCCCCGCTGCTGTCATCGAGGAGCAAACCAATCGGGGCAAGTGGGAGGCGTCGGTTCTGAAGATGCTCGGCAAGCACGATGGATTGGTGCAGGCGGGCGATCCCTTCTTTCCGGCTGCTGACGACATTGGACTGGCCCTTCCCTTCGAGCGCGTTGACGGTGTGACACTGCGTTCGTTCATTGAAGAGCACGGCCCCCTTTTGCCAGATGACGCCCTACGACGATTTTCGCCGGCGATTCGAGCGCTGGGCTTCGCCCACAGTCGCGGTGTCGTCCACCGGCGGATCTCTCCGGACGCCTTTCTGTGCGGAAAAACAGGCCCGTTCCGTTTGGGTGACTTCGCTTTCTCGAGCGTTGATACCAACGACGCGGGCGACGCAGGGCTCGCCCTGAGTTTCTCGTCGGAGTATCAGGCACCTGAGGTGGCGGAAGGCCGAGAAGCGACTACGGCCTCTGATGTCTATGGTCTGGGAGTCGTGCTCTTTCAAGCCTTGACGGGGGCACGGCCTGAGGTAGGTGCCAGCTCGGAAGACGTCACGGCTGGGTGCGGAGCGTTGGCGCCGGTAATCTCGGCAATGCTGAAGGTGGATCCGCTGGAGCGCCCCGTCGACGGCTACGATGTCATGGAGCTGCTGCTCGAAGAGGAAAAGGGGAGCGCGAGCATCAGGCGCACACCTGACGGGGAGTGTCTGCTCCCTGCCGGTATGGTCGTCAATGACGCCTACCGAGTAGAAGGACGGGTGGGACCGCCACGGACCCGCACCACCTACCTGGTTCGGCACATGATCGGGGACCAACAGCGAACACTGCGCCTATTCGAGGCCGGGCCCGACCTGCTCGCCGCTGTGCAAGACGCCTTCGCTCGCTGCTATGAACTCGAGCACGCCTGTTTGGCCAGGCTGAATGTACTCGATGAGGTTCGAACCCCAGCTGCGCGCGGCCCGACCGGGCAGCCGCTCTATTTTCTCGATCTGGAGTTTCAAGCTGGGGTTCCAGCAGAGCGATTGATTCAATCCGGAGGCATTGGCGCAGCCCGGGCTCTGCGGGTCAGCAATCAAGTTGGGTCACTGCTGACCTATCTCTGGGAGAACGAACTGCACCACGGCAGCATCGACGGCTCAGCCGTCTTGATCGACGAAGATGACTCAGTCTCGGTAACCAGACCGCCCGGCGTTCTCTCGGCGGGGATTCTGAGTCCACCTTCGGTGCGCCAGTTCGATCCAAGCCTCGAAGGGGGGCCTGCCCAGGACGCGCACGGGCTGGCGGCCCTATGTTGGGCCCTTGCGGTAGGAAGTGTCGCCTACGATGGCAGCGGACGTCCGGTCGTCGAAAATGAGACGTTGAGTAAATCTGCCAACAAAAACGGCGGACTTGTTGCGGATTTGGCCGAAATTGTCCGATGTACTTTCCGCGGTAAGCTGACCGCTGATCAGACAATCTTGGGGCTTTCGGAACTTGGTAGCGAGAGCTTGGGTCAGGGTGGAGGCGTGTCTTGAGAATATCCCCACGAAGAATCAGACTTCTATCATTGGTCACGATTGGCCTGTTGGCACCAATGCTGATGGCACCCAACCCGGTGGAACCGACTGGGCCTATCGGGCCGCCAACGTGGCCCCTCCCCCAGGGGGTCGTCACAACCGGCTACTTAGGGGACGGAAGTGAGCAACTCGAAGGGCAGGAGTTTGTCGCCCGGTATCAGCTGCAAGTCGAGGCAGGAAAGGCCTATAGCGTATGGCTGGCGTCCAACGACTTCGACTGCGTGCTGTACCTGCACAACCCGGCCGGTGAGCAGGTTGATTGGGACGACGACAGTTATTCCGGGACCAACTCTACGCTGACCTTTAGCCCAACCGAGTCTGGCAGCTACCAGGTACTCGCCGCCAGCTATTCCGCCGGCGCGGGAGGAGGCTACCGCATTCTGGCCCAAGAGGGCGGTGGATATCAGCCAAACTCGGATGAACTGGCCGCCGGGGGCGTCGGTGGCAGCCTCGATGGACGCGATTCGGTAGGCCTCGAGTCCGGATGGCATTCGGACTACTTCGAGCTTTCTGGGGCCGAGTTGGGCGAGCAAATCACCCTCGTGGCCCGCTCAGCCGCCTTCGATGTCGTCCTCTACCTAGTGGATTCGGACGGTCGAATCGTTATGACCGACGATGATTCCGCTGGGGGAAATGATGCCCTGTTGGCATTCCCTTGGACACCGGCGCCGGATCAGACTTTTTTCGCGGTGGTCACCTCGGCAGAACCGGGTACCTACGGCGGTTACTTCCTGCAGCGAACGGACGGCGCCACCGTTGCGGTCGTGCCGGACACTCCAATAGGTGTCACACCGCAGACTGGTGGCAGTCAGTTGACCTTGGGCCGAGAGGTTAGCGGACGTTTCGAGGCCTCGGATCCGAGCGGACACCGGGCCGGCCACGCCGACAGGTTTGAGATTTCCTTGGCCACCGACACGCTGATTCAGATCGACGCATCGTCTGAAGACGCGGACACCTATCTTCAACTCTTCGACGGTCGGGACCTGCTGGTCGGTGAGGATGACGACGGCGGCAGACGCACAAACAGTAGGCTGGTCGAGGAGTTGCCGGCAGGCACGTACACACTCGAGGTCTCGGCGTTCGACGGCGAGCCCGGCGGTAGCTACACGCTCACGGCCATCGAAGCTGAATGGCTCACTGACCCGGAGGAAATCCTGGTCGGGAGCGAGGAACGTAGCCGTTGGACCGTGCGCCACCCCCGTGAGACCGATTCACGCAGAGTCGCCCACTACGAGATCACGCCGCGCAGTGACACGCTGGTTACGATACTGCTTGATCCGAGCACCGATGACCTCTTCTGCCGACTCGAGTTGCTGGATCGCCGGGACCGTATAGTCGAGACCTCGCTACGTCTCGAGGACGGATGCGTAATCGTCACGGAACTCGAACGGCGCGAACGCTACCATTTGCGGGCGATCGGCGAGCGAACTGAGGACGACGAGTCCTTCTTCTTGGCTGTGTCAGACCGGGAAGACTCAACGCGCTGGACAACGATTCAGCCGAACCGCGATGTTCGCGGCCACATCACCTACACGAACGCCTTCACAGAATGGAATGCGCCCGGCCACGGGTTCACGCTCGAGCTAGATGCTGGCCAGCGAGTCTCGATAAACGTCAGCAACACCGACATCGACGCCCGTGCTGTGGTCATCGACAACCGGGACCGAACGGTCGCCTCGAGCATGGACAGCTCCGCGCTGAGTAGTCGATCGGGTATGACCTTCACTGCAACGACGTCCGGTTGGTACCGAATCGTAATTCTGGGCCGACAGCACTGGTTTGGCACGTTCACACTTCGCGTGAACGTCAGCCGTTGACATCCCCAGATTGACGGGTGCCGCATCGCACACAGCACAGTTTGGACTCTGCGCTGGCCTTAGGCTACAATCGCCCGGACCCAAACACTCAAGAACGCTTCTGCACGGAGGATCGATGATGCGAGGAATGAGACGATGGAGCTTCCTGCTCGCGCTGTTCGCTGCATGGACAGTGAATACCGCTTGCGAACTGGACACGGGCTCAGGGGACGGCGACGCCGACGCCGATGCGTCGAGTGACGAAACCCCTGCAACTTGCACATCGAACGGTGTTTGCGAAGACGGCTGCACCAGCGATCCTGATTGTGTGGACGACACCTGCACCTGCGACGACGACAACGGCTTCTGTAACGCCACAAACACCGGCGCCGAGTGTGACTGCGACGAGGACTGCATCGGGGGCATCACCTCGTGTACGGCAGACACCTTCTGTGACATCGCCTGCAACTCAGATCCGGATTGCCGTGACGACAGCTGCTCGTGTGACGAAGTAGATGGCCGCTGCGACGCCGCACGCGCCGAGTCCAGGACCCCTTGCGACTGTGATACGGACTGCGGCTCCGGTGAGGATGCTTGCGAGGACGACGGTAGCTGCGACGAACTCTGCCTGGCGCGCGACGACGATTGCAGCTGCGACTGCGACTACTTCGCGGACATCTGCGAAGCCGAAGAAGATGGCACCGACGCTGAGTGTGAATGCGACTCCGAATGCGATGGTTCCGGCAACAACGCCTGCCAGGCTGACGGTCACTGCGACACGTTCTGCGAAGTCAACGGCGTCTGCAAAGACACCGACTGCAGCACCGCAGACGACGGCTCCTGCGAGCGTGATTAAGTCCTTGGGGGGGGACCGCGCCGCAGGCG
>CAZDBH010000022.1:0-10826 GCA_964503485.1 uncultured Bradymonadales bacterium
CGAGAGCACCGGTCGTGCATTGTCCCAGACCGTTGCACCACAGCGGCTGTTCACACTCGAGCGAGTCAAGACACGAATCGCCGATGTCACCCGCCACACGTGAGAGACAAATACTCTCACTACAAAGCAAGTCCCCAGGGCACTCGTCCCCTTCGCCGCAGCTGTCGCCGTAACCATCCGGCAGAAACACGCATTCGCCTTGAATACAGACAGCACCTTCCAAGCAGGCCCCCAGATCGGACCACCCGGCGCGGTCCCCATTGCATTCTTGAAATCGATCGGCCGAACAACGCCTCTCGTCGCTCTCGCAGCTAAATGCCGCCTCTTCGCCATCTGCGTCGTTCACATCAGGCGCCACGTCGAATTCGACTGCGTCCATCTCCAGATCGACCGCCACGTCCATTTCGTTGTCGACCTCAGCGTCCACATCCGCCGTCATGTCGGCCACGTCGGCTATCATAACGTCCGCGTCACTGTGAGAGCGATCGACTGCTTGGTCTTCCGTATCCAGGTTGTGAGATGGCTCGTCTGAGTCAGTTGTTTCCCCAACATCGGCAGTATCCGAGCAGGAGACCGCGGAAGCCATTAGAAACACGACAAGGAAACCAAAGGTCAGTTGTTGACGAAGTTGAGTGACGACAGTTTGATTGGTAGCCAAGCTTCATTCCTCCTGCACAGTCGACGTGATGACTGTCCCTTAGATGAATTGGGCAGGACTTCGTCACAAATGAGGTCTGACTTTCTGAAGAAGTGGTAATCGGAAATCGGAGACCAGGTCGGAGGTCGGAGAATCGAAATCGGATTCCCGGCTCTCAATGGATCCGGGACTTCAGGCCGAGGGCAGTGGGCTGAACCGCGAGGTGATCCATGTCGCCACACCGTGCGCTCGGTTGGCGAGTCCGTACACCTTTGGATACATGACGCGGGCGGAGTTCTTCCGGTAAGCCCGCACGACCAACTGAGACAGGACGTCCGGACAACCCGTAGGCATGATTTGCGCAATCCGGCTGCCCTGGACCTGGGAGCGCGCGTTGCGCTCGAGCTCTGAGCGAACCGGGCCGGGATAGACGGTAAGGATGCGGACCCCAGTGCCCTCGAGTTCGAGCCGAGCGTTCTCCGACGCCATGGCGAGCCCGGCCTTGGCTCCTCCGTAGTACGAGCAACCGCGCAGCGGCATGACGCCGGCCATACTGCTGACGTTGATCACGCCGCCCGAGCCTCGTTCGAGCATACCCGGCACAACCAGGTTCATCAGTCGAAGTGGGCTCATCAAGTCGATGTTCAACAGCCGCTCGCCGACCTCCCAGGAGGTTCCCGAGAACCGCCTCATCTCCATGATTCCGGCACAGTTGATGAGCAGGTCGATTGGACCGTGACTGTCTTGGGCCGCCTCGATCAAGTCGACGCAGGCCTCCGGATTAGACAGGTCACACGAGATTCGGGCCGAGTCCGCCTTTGACAGCCCGGCCGCTTCGGTGCTGCTCGCCTCCACGTCAGTCAACGAGAACGAGGCGCGGGGGAAGGCCTCTGAGAAGCTGCGGCACAGAGCCGCACCAATACTGCCGCCGGCGCCGGTCACCAAGATGTGTCTCATTCTCAGTTCCGCGGTGAGATGTTGGTATCGAGGCCGAACCACAAGACTAAGCGTTCACTCGTGGCGCCCTTCCACATGGCGGGCCCGAGGTAGACGCCGGGCGATACCTCGCGGATTTCGTCATGGATATGGCGAATGAAGTTTGGGTTCTCGGGAAGGTCGTAGTTGAGCGCGATGCACTCTTCGCCATCGATAACAGAGGGCGCGAAACGCGTCTCGAAAGGGAAGAGTTTGTGTCGGCCCCAAATGTTGACCCGGTTGATCCCAGTGCCCTCACCCTTCTTCGTCGCCGAGAAGCTCTTGCCGCCCCACGGGAAGGCTGACGCCCCCGCTAGCAGCCGAATCCCGGTCGCGAGCAAACCCCGACCGGTATAGCGAATTGTCAACATGCGCCCTACCGGATCACCATTGAGCGCCTTGAGGGTAGAGGGCACCGAGCCCCCAGCATAAACGTCACCCAGCGCCGCAACACTCTGTTTGGCCAGAGCGTCCAAGGGCGAAACCATGAGAGATTGATTGCTATCTTTGAGGACTGTTGTCGTCATGACGAACTCCGTGGGTTGCTTACGGGAGCATTAGAGAATATACTTTGACGCATGTCAAAGGAAATCGATCGACGACGTAGACCGGAGCGTGCGGGCCAGATTCAGGCAGCCGCGCTGAGAATATTCGCCGCTAGAGGCTATGAGTCTGCCTCGTTGCGCCAGATTGCCGAAGAGGCCGGACTCAAATCGGCCCAGCTGCTGTCCTGGTACTTTCCCAGCAAGAAGGCACTATTCGAGGCCACACTGATTCGCTACGCAGGTCGCGTGATCGAGGCCTTTCGTGAAACGCCCCCGCAGTCGTTGCCTCCCGACGTGTTCCTGAGCCAAATGGCCTTGCGGGGCCTCGAGATCTTCGCTGAGGAGGAAGTTCGTCTGGCGTTCCAATTGTTGCTTCGGGGTGACGGAGGCCAAATCGTCGACGTACGCCGATCGATCAACGATTTCCTACCCGACAACCTCTATGTGCAATTGGCCGCTTACCTCGAGGCCCAAGTCGAGCGGGGTACACTGAAGGCCCACGACTCCGACCTCGCTTCGCGCCTATTCATCGGCCAGATCTGGTCGCAAATCGAAGCGCGCTACTTCGTCCCGATGATCTTTCCACCGCCATTGTCCGACGATAGCTTCGTAGAGGGAATGGTCGGGTTTTTTCTATCGGCGCTGAGCTAGCGCACTCGAGGGGGATACCTGACATCCAGCCAGCTTGACTAGCCGGGACGAAATGAACCAATTGTAGAGATACGAATCGAACCGGCCGATTGTTAGTAGCATGTCCCGTGTCAAACGACAGCGCTTCAGTGAACAGATGCGTTCCCTGATCGAGCATCAGGCAGGCTGTTTCTCGACTGCACAGGTCAAGGACGCCGGCTTCTCCAACGCCCATATCACCTACATGAAGAAGGCCGGCCTGATTGTGTTGGAAGCGCGGGGTGTGTACCGGAGCGTCGAGTTCGAGGCGGATGACCGCACTCGGGTGTTTCGCGCGGCGCTGTGGGCGAAAGGGCAGGGGATTATAGATGGGGAGGCAGCGGCTTGGTGGCGAGGGGAACAGGCCCACGCGCCCGAAGTCATTCGGCTTTCGATGCCAGCTCGCTACGCATATCGCAAGCCCACGCCGCCCTCCGACGTCGAACTCGTCTTTCGCGACCTCGAAGCCGACCAGATTATTCAGATTCACGGCGTGGCAACCGTCCGGGGCGAGCAGGTCGTTCAAAGCGAACCGCGACAAGTAGACGATGGGGATGTCGACCTTCCCAAGGGACGGCCAGTCGAGTTTGTGCGGACCAACCTCGTGGCCGACGAGAGTACCTTCGTGGGACGCGAGACAGAAATCTCCGAACTCACCTCACTGATCGGCGATAACAATTGGGTGACGATCGCGGGGCCCGCGGGCATGGGTAAGACCCGGCTCGCTCGCGAAACGGGTCGCCAGATCGTCGATGACGCTAGTTTTGACGAAGTCTGGTTCATTGACGCTCACACGGCGACCACGGGAGGCCACCTACGAGGGGAAATCGCCTCGCTCTTTCATCTGACAACCGACGGCGATGCGACCGACGACCGAATCGGTTTGGCCCTCGCAAGCCGCGACCGACTGCTCCTAATCCTCGACAATCTGGAACAGCTCGAATCGGATGCGACAGTCGTGGTTGAACGGTGGCTATCGGACGCTCCCGAGACTAAAATTCTCGCGACATCGAGGCGCCCAGTCAGTGGTCCCGGCAACACGATTGAAGAATGCGTCTTTCGCCCTCAACCGATGACGAGTGGTCGTGATGGAGGCCCCAGTGATGGCGCACGACTCTTTGCTCAAAGATTTGGTGACTCCAAGCCCTCTGAAGCGGTGTGGCAAACCTATGAAACGATTGTCGAACGAGTCGATGGTCTGCCCCTCGCAATCGAGCTGACCGCGGCACGATCGAGAATTCTCGGTGTCGAAATGGTCGAGGAGCAACTCCGCGACCGGGTGCCGTTGACGGCGCCGAACGTTGCCGCGGCTCCGCCACGGCACCAAACCCTTCAAGACGCGATCAACTGGTCCTGGGACGCGCTCTCGCAGACCGAACAGCTCTGTCTCTCGCAGTGCGCCTGTTTCGCAGGGGGCTTTTCAGTTCCCGCCGCCGGGAACATCATCGAGTTAGAGAGTGGCGATCCGTTCTCGGTGATGCAAAAACTCGTGCAGTACTCGATGCTTCACGTTGAGTCCGCGGGCCGCCTCCGAATGCTCCAGACCATCCGTTCCTTTGTGCTTGAACGGGGCCATTCGATCGCGCTCGAGAAGGCTCGTCAACGGCACCGGCAGTGGTACGGAAAGGGCTTCGGGCGGGCACCGTACGACATTTGGCAGCCCTTCGCCCCAGAAGCCGCCACAGAGTTGCGTTTGGAGCGAGATAACCTGCTCGCAGCTCTCGCGAGCGCAATTGCAAGTGGCCAGCTAGACCTCGTACGCCGGCTCGTGACAGGGCTGATGCCGCTAATCCCTTCGATCGGTCCTGACGAGTACCTAGAGCGATGTCTCGGGCCTGCCAGGGAGGTGTTGGACGAGTCCTCGCGCTACGCGCCACTCTGGAACACCTTGCACGCGATGGCGCTTTCGGAAGCAGGTCGACTGAGTGAGTGTCTACCGATCATGGAACAGGCCGTCGGGGCACTTCGGGGACCAAAGTGGCGCAAGGCCAAAGCTTGGGTCTGTGGCCAGGCTGCCCATGTGGCGGTACGATTGGCAGAGCGTGACAAAGCAGAGGTATTCGCACGACAAGCCAAGGAACTCGAACCGGATGAACCCGCCATTCGCGGCTTGGTCGAGGCAGCCCAAGCGCGGGTGATGGTCGCGCGAGAACAATACCTGGCGGCGGAGGCCCACCTCGAGGCAGCGGAGAGTGCACTCGATGCTGGGGGCGACGTGCTCGGTCAGATGCACCTGTTGGGAACGGTCGCACAGGCCAACACGTGGCAGCACAAATACGAGGGGGCCCAACAAGCGCTCCAGCGCATGCTCGAGATGGGACACGAACTCGGGTTGGAACGGTTCGTAAGCCTCGCCCATGGTGGCTTCGCCCGACTCACTTACCACTTTGGTCAAACTCACCTGGCTCTGTTTCACGTCCATCGAGCGCTGGCTTATTTCAAACGCGCCGGCAACTTCTGGTCGGTGGCACTGCTCGAACAGATCCAAGCCCGTATCCACCTGGCAAACGGGGCATGGCGGGCCGCTGAACGGTGCGGAAGGCAAGCACTAAGTCGAATTCGCAAGCTGAAACACGTGCACTCCGAAGCGGTTCAACTCCTCGACAACGCGTTCATCGCTCTAGCCCAACGACGATTCGACTCCTGCTCGCAACAGCTCGAACTCGTCGCCAAGCTCAATCTAGAATGCCAAGACCCTTCGATTGACATCGCTATTGCGATCCAACAGGCCCTTCTAGCTGCCGACCAAGAGATGCTGCACACAGCGGTGACGGCTGTTGAGAGCGCCCAGGCCCAGATGGACGCTTTCCCTCGGGACGACTCGATGCTCGAACAGATGGTGCTGATCGTGAAAGGTCGAATCGCCCTGCTGCCCGGCGCCGAACAATACGACCTGCGCTGGGCTGACTACTGCGAGGCGATCGCCGAGATGATGCGCCCAGGACCGGAGAGCGCCGATTGGCCCTGGGGTTCGCCGGCTCCCGCTCAAAAAGACCTGTCGATTCAACTCTGTTGGCGCCTGCTCTCGGATCGTCTGCCGGAGGCCGAACGCCGCGAACTCTCGGTCCAAACCCTTTCGCCAAGCCTCAAACCGTTAGTACTTTCAGAAGATGGGGCACTGGCTATCCTGCCGGACGGGCGAGAAGTCAGTTTGGCTCGGCGGGCCAATCTCAAACGGATCCTCAGCGCGCTGTTGCGGCAGAGAACCGGGCGCCCCACGGTGCCCCTTTCACTTCCCGATATCATCGCTGCCGGGTGGCCGGACGAGCAAATGCTCTACGAGGCCGGCGTTCAACGGGCCCACGCTGAGTTGAAGAACCTGCGCCGCGCTGGTTTCAAGGGGCTCGTGAAATTCAACGGCACAGGATACCAACTCGACCCGGACGTTCCCGTGTTGATCCGCTGAGCCCGGTCGGCTCTCTTTCCAATTTGTTAAGTCCCTCAGAAACCCGCTGAAATTCCGAGCCGCTTCGTTGTCTCAGGCCTCCCATTCCATAGAACAACCGTGGCGGTTACTGCACGGAGTGAGACATGCGAAAGACAACCCTGAGGGCATTGGGCGTGATCCTACTGCTGTCCTTATACTGGGCCTGCGGTGAGGAGCCGACAGTTGACGTAGAGGCAGAATGCACGATTGACTGCCAGGACGACGACCAATCGAGGCGCCGGGCTGAGCCGCCAACGGAGCCAGACGACGGCGGGTTGCCCCCTGACGAACCACAACCAGAGCCCGGCGAGCCGGCTGACTCGGGACCGGACAGCGATGGCGATGGCATAGCCGACCTCTACGAAGGAACCGAAGACACCGACGGTGACGGTATTCCCGATGCCGAAGACGATGATTCAGACAACGACGGATGGTCTGACGCGGAGGAGTACGGGCGGGCAGCGGGCTCGGGTTATCAACCAGTCGATACCGACCTCGACGGCATTCCCGACTTCCGTGATCTAGACAGTGATGGAGACGGGCTGGCCGATGCCGACGAACTCGGCTGCCCCGACAGCACCGATCGTACAAGCGGCGACTCTGACAATGATGGCGTCGCTGACCCTGTCGAGGTTGGGTTTGGATCTGACCCGTGCGATGCATCAGACGATATCTCGGACAGCGTCGACTTCTATTTCGAGCTTCCCTGGATGGGGCCAATTCAGCGCGCCCCACTGGATATCATGACCCGCCTGGACAGTGGCGATATCGTGTTCAACATGGACACGACCGGCTCAATGAGCCAGTCCATCGAGTCGTTGACCAATAGCCTCGAGTCGATGCTCATACCGTTTCTTACTCAGCGACACATCGCTGACCTGGCTGTCGGGGTCAGTCGATTCGACGACTTCCCTTGCCAGGGCTACGGTAGCGATACGGATCGACCTTTTGGTCTGGAACAGAGGGTGACCACCGACCCGTCGGCGGCGCAACAGGCTGTTTCGAGGCTCAGAGCGGTTGGAGGAGGCGACAAACCGGAATCGGGAATCGAGGCCCTGTTCCAGCTAGCCGTAGGTACTGGCCGTGAGAGTTTCTTCTGCGATTCGGGCGACTACTGCGACCGCACAGCCGACTGCCCCGAGACCTTCAGTTGTGTGGACGGACTGTGTCAAACCGATGCAAGCCTTCCGTTCGACTACGCAGTCGGCCTCGTCGAGGGTATCTCCGACGGTGAGGGCGGAGGCGCTGGATTCCGCGAAAGCACCGCACGGGTGATCGTCCAAATTACGGATGCCCCTGTTCACGCGGCCGGTCAGACCGACCTGTCGAGCACGCCCTATCCCTACGGCGCCACGCGAGATGAGACCTTTCAAGCGCTTCGTGATGGAGACACTCGGGTGATCGGCATCTCCGTCAATCGCGAAGCCTTCGGCGGCCGATATGAAGCTGGTGACGACCTCGAGGACATGGCGCGCCAGACGGGCGCGGTGGTACCGACTTGTGCCTGGGACGGTTCCCGTCCGAGTGGTTGCGCCACCAACCAGTGTTGTACCGGCGAAAACGCCGCGGGCGAAACCGCAGATACCGATGGTGACTGTCCACTGGTCTTCAAAGTTCGGAACAGCCTCATTCCAGGCACGGGAGGTGGACTCCCGACCGCTGTGATCAGTGGAATTGACGCCCTCCTCGGGGGAGAGCCGTTTGATATCTCACCGGTTCTGAGACCCGATCCTGACGAACTCGAGCGCAGCGGTCTTGATACTACCTGCTTCATCGAGGCGGTCGTGGCCCAGTCTGCCACCCCGAGTGGTTGCTCAGCCGACCCGGAACCTGCCGATCTGGATGGCGATGGCATCAACGAGAGCTTCCTGGATGTGGGAGCCGGCTCGGTGGTCACCTTCGAGGTGATCGCCCGCAACGACTGCGTCGAGCAGACCAATACTGCCCAGAGTTTCATCGTCTACATTGACCTGCTCGCCACCGACGGCACAGAGCTCGGCAGCCGTCTGGTTTCGGTTCTGGTACCGCCTCATGACCCGAAGACCGACTAGCTCCAGTCGATCCGCGATTCCCTGCGCCTGACCCGATAGCCAGGGTCCCGAAGAGCCATACGAGGAGACTGGTGTCGGAACTGACTGAATCGTACAACGACTTCGCAGATGATTACCCTCGGCCGTCTCTTCGAGGAGCGGCCTGATGTGGAGATTTGAAATGGGGTCGTCAAAGTGCGACCTATCCAGATTGGCGAGCTTCTAGGAAGAGCAGTTCGCCATCACCCACGAATAGGCCTCGCTCTCGAAGGAACCGGACGAGTTCTGCCTCAGACATGGCCAAGTCGTCTGGTTCCACGTTCTCGAACTCATGCAGGCCATCGAGCGCCTTCTCGAGGGTGGTTGGTCGACGGGTTGAGCCAACTTCGTCCAAAATTGACTCGGCCGGGCGCGAATCGCCGGCCCGGTCCATCACGACAACGATCCGGTACTGGTCGCATGGTTGACCACTGAACGGGGCGACCAGCTCTTCGCCATTGCTCTCAGAATCGCTCCCGGCGAGTGGATAGCGCCAACGGGCCGGTAGAGGCTGTCCCCGCATTTTGAACCACCACCATGTAAGCCAACGGGGCGTGAGCACCCGGATGAAGGCAGCCGGAATCAGCCCGGCCACGATCGCGAAGAACCAGCCGAACTCTGGGTGGCCCGATGCCGTCGTGAACGGGTCGACGGTGAAGACGACGATCGCGAGAAACACGATCAACGCAGGCGGCGTGGCAGCCCACCGCGCCCAGGCCGGGATCCGGAGTCTCGAATGGTCTTCGATCTCACGAAGTCGGTCGGCCACGTCATGCTTGCTCAGGTCGAGCAGTGTACCCTGGCCGCATGCATCACACGTGCCTGTGGATTCATTCAGATAATGACAGTCGTGACACAGGTGGAAGCAATCGAAGTCAACGCCCTCGACGACGACCTCCGACGCCGCGATGCGGCGCCCCCCGCCCCCGTTGCCGGGGGAACCCGCCGCGGCGGCCCCCCGGGGCACCCAACCCACCCCACCCCCCGCCCCCCCCCCCTCCGCCCCGGCGTGGGGGCGCCGCCTGCGGCGGCGACTCATGGCGGATTGGGCCGCAAAGTCGACCTCGCGGGCGCACTTTGCGAGTACCGAAAATCCTTCCCAGGCCATAACGTTCCCTCAGGTTCAGATTACTTTGGGGGTTGGGCCATGGCGTAGTCACGCCCGCGGCAAACCCACTTCGCCAGATCGGCGTCTTCTTCGACCGCATCTGCTGAGACGATGACCCATCCCTTCATGGCTTTTCCGCCGCGCTCCATGGGTCGAGCTCCCGGTTCACGGATATAGGCCGCGGACTCTTCCTTACCGCAGTGAATCATCAGGTCGCCGCCCTTGTAGGCGCTAACCGCCATGTGTCCACCGACCATGAAGCCCAATCCACCAAACATCTTCTTCTCGGCCAAGTTGGGTGTGCCCTCGATTTGCTCGCGGATTCGCTGCGCTAGACCCTCATCGTACGCCACTGCTGACTCCTGCTGATCTCAACCTTTGTGTGCACGATCATTTACCACAAAAACGTAGAGCCCGACATCAACTGGCCTGTGATTCGAGTTCGTCCTCACGACGTTTTACGATCACCCCGAGCCCAGCGCTGACGGCAAAGACCACCGCGGCCCCGACGAACCCCTGCCACCAGAAGGTTGGCCCTGCCATGAAGAGCACGACGAGTCCCAGAATGGCAGGCCCTCCCTGGACGGCTAGGATCTGCGGTTTAGCACTGGTCGCACCAAATGCGGCGGCCCCGGCCACAAAGCCCATAAAGAGCAGGAGAATTCTCGGATCGTCCCAAAAGATACCGCAGGCCAGACCCACCGATATGAGCCCGTTGTAGGCGCCCTGATTCGCGGCGAGAACCGCGGTCAGGTTTGCTTGCTCTTTGGTGGTCCCGAACACGGCCCGAGCGCGTCCACGCCAGGCAAACATCTCCAGGTAGAGGATATAGAGGTGCTCGGCGGCTACCAAAGCTGCGATGACCAGAGCGGCCGTCTTCATGATGTTCTCCGTTCTCGGTTTGCTGCCTCGCCATCAAGTCACGACGGCCCGAGCCAGTCAACTTGATTGAGACCTTTGGCTGAACTAGAACCAAACGACACGCGATTGTTCACGGAAATCCAATGAGCTTCCCAGAACCGTTCTACCGATGGCGTCCTCACCCCTGGCACGGCCTTTCTCCGGGGGCCGACGCGCCCAACGTGGTGCAGGCCTACATCGAGATTACCCCCTTCGATCTGGTCAAGTACGAGGTCGACAAAACCACCGGTTATCTTCGGGTAGACCGACCCCAGCGCACCTCGTCACAACCGCCGTCACTCTATGGCTTCATTCCCCAGACCTACTGCGGAGAACGCACCGCGAAGTTGTCGCCCGGCGCCCAGCGGGGTGACGGCGACCCCCTCGATATCTGCGTGATTAGCGAGAGACCGATCAATCGGTCCGAAGTTCTGTTGAACGCGCGCGTCGTGGGTGGAATTCAAATGATCGACGACGGCGAAGCCGACGACAAGAT
>CAZDBH010000022.1:10836-35865 GCA_964503485.1 uncultured Bradymonadales bacterium
TTTGCCCGGGGGGGGGGGGGGTTCAAATAAAATTCCGCCCCGCGGGCCACGCCGACGACAAGATCATTGCTGTGCTCGAAAACGACACGGTTTGGCAAGCTGCGCGAGCCCTATCAGACCTACCGCCAGCACTGGTCGAGCGCCTCGAGCACTACTTCGCGACCTACAAATTGGTTGGAACCGAGCCGAACCAGGTGGCTCTGAACGGAGCCTACGACAGGGAACATGCCCTCGCTGTAGTGGAAGCCTCGTTAGCTGATTATTCCGAGAGGTACGGCAGCTAGATCAGGGTGTTGCGGCGCTGGCCCGAAGGTTGTCGCGGGCGGCAGCTCCAATTCGGCGATCGAGGTCCTCGGCCAGTTCCCAGCGTGCTTGTGAGTTCGCGCTGACGTCGACCACGTCGCTGTTCGATACCTCCAGGTCCGCCGCGCACACTATCGAACTCGTCTCATAGTTGAAGACAAACGCCCGACCTTGCAGTGAACCGGGGACATAGGTGCTGGTCGCTTCATCCACTACCGCATCAACGCGATTGGTTTCGACGACCACCATGTCGTAGCCACCCCGAATTTCTTCGATACGGGTCTGCAATTCTTCCATGTCAGCCTGATAACTAATCTGAAGACCGATCGGACAATCTGGGACCATATACGAAGCGGACTCCGCCATTCCCCGCGCATTCCTGATCGAGTCACCGGCGGCTTCGGAGACCTCATCAGCTTTGACGACGATCGTCTCGTACCGATAGGTCCACGGAACCGAGCAGGCCGCATCGCTGACGGCCAAAGGCTGTGCCATCGCCGCCTCGAGGGCGCTGCTGAGCGCAGCCTGCTTTTCTTCCGCAAGCGTGGCCGCTTCGTCGAAAATCGCCTCCATGGCCTGGCATTCTTCGTCACTGACCTCCCGCTTCTTGCCGCAGCTCACTACGAGCAACGTACAAATCACTGCTATCAACAGCTCGAGTCGAACAACGCTCATCGGATCCTCCAGTTTCAGATTCCACCCACAGTACGTGCAAGCCGCACTGTCTCGCAAGGCCCCAGCTGTAGGACCCGGTGTTGCCTTTTCGCAGGCCAGATCCTATGAAGGAGGGGCCTTTGCCACAGGGAGACGCCATGCGACGAGTCACCGCAATCTTCACTTTGGGCGCGTTGTACTTTGCGGTTGCGGCGTGTTCCAGCGATCCCCCCGCGACCGCAGAGTCCGACACGCGGACCTCAGACACCGTCTCATCCGATTCGGTCGACTCCAATTTGTCGGACGTCGACGACCTCGGAACCGCCGACGGGACCGACCTTTCGGACAGCGCTATGGACAGTGATGGTTCCGAGGCCGACACCCAAGACCAAGATGCCGAAACGCTCTCGGAAGACCTCAATGCGGAAACCGACCAATCGGCGGACACCACGTTGATTCCCGCAGAATGGCCGTGTGGGACTCCGGGACCAGCGACCCACCGGATCGCAGGGAACGGCCAACTTTTGGGTCGGTCTCCAGGCGGTCATTTCTATCTGCTTCATCTCGATGACGGCGCCTACTCCCTTTCTGCAGAAGACGGGGCGCTCCCCATACAAGTCGCGTCGGTTCGGCACGACCTGTCGCGTTTCGAATTCTCGCCAAATGACGAATGGGCCATCAACCGTCGCCCGGGTCGGCTCCCCACGCTGCTATCTATGACGGGTGCGCCAGGGGCTGAGTTTACCCTGCTCGAGACCGATCGGGCTGGCGTGCGCACCAGCTTTAGCGCTGACTCAGACAGGGTCTTGGTCCAGACCCCCGAGGGGTTCGACTTACTCGCTCTGCCCGACCTCAACTCGCTCCTCGAGTTCGAACTTCCGGGTGCGGAGACGGTCGAGTTGGCTCCATCGGCAGACTATGTTTTGGCTTGGGTGAGGGAGAACGAGGGCGAACGCGCCGAGCTGAAACTCGTCGACCTCACTGGTGAGGTTGCAGCCATCAGGGACGCCTGGAACATTGAAACCACATTCGGGTTCGTCTCGAACACGACCGATCGGTACTTGGTAAGAACGGAACCAACGTCGGTCGACTACGTCGATTTGGCGTCTGAGGAGTCGCCCCAGACTTGGCTTCAGCTCCCCGAGGGGCGAACCGTCGAAGGCGTCAACCTGCTGGGGGGCGGCTGGGTGGAAGTCGAGAGCGAAGACGAGGAGCGTAGCTACACAGAGTTTTTTGCCTTTCCCGAGGCCGACGATCTTCCCTCACCAGTACCGGCCGAGCCCGAATCAGGGCAGCTTCCGGCGATCTGGGGCGTCGGCCAGCAACAGCAGGCCGCTGTCATCATGTATGACCAATCCGATGCAGAGTTTGTCTTCTATGCCTCGCCTGGAGCCGAGCCCATAGTGACGATGCTCCCCGAGGCCAGCTGGTGGGCTGCCCGTACCTTCTTCTTCTCCGATTCGGGGGAACGGTTTGGTGTCGGAACCCGCTGCGGTTTGTACGTCGCCGAGACCGACTCACCGGCTGACGGCGTTTGGGCGCCGATCGAGGACTGTGACGGCAACTTCAGCTGGCAGTTTGCAGGCGACACCGCGACCGTTCTCTACGGATCCGGCCGTGCAGTGTCTTTGTGGGACACCGATAATCCAGAGACGCCCGGGGGTCCTTCGGGACCATACGCGAAATGCAGCTCTCACCGGATGGCACCTTCTTCGCGACTCGTGATTCGCGCACTGGCTGCGACGGCGGCTGCAACCAAAATCTGCTGGGCGGCCCCGTCTGCGATGGCGGTGCAATAGGTGAGCTTGGGACAGTCCGCAGTGGCGTCTCTGGCACCTACCTTTTTCCCACAGATTCCAACTGTTTGCTGTATAGCCGCGAAGAAGAGCTCTTCGTCTTCGTCCCCGGCGAAGACGACTCCTGCCCGTGATGTGAGCGCGCGTTTGGTCGGCAACGCCGGGGGCTTCGGGCAAGCAACCTCAAATCGACTTCGAGAACTCCCCCGATTCCCAGGGACCTCAACTCAAGCTCGGCGCCAATACTTCAATCGGGCGGTTTCAGCCCTCTCACGGCGCCCTCGACAGCGCCGAACACCCGCATAGCGAGGTTTTCGGAGACCTTAGGAATCAGAACGCGCTCCAGCCCTTAGTCTGAGACGGAGCATTCTCCTCTCTGTGAAAGCGCCGAGCGGGGCCAGCTGTGTTGTTCGAGATGGGGGACGCCGCACGTGATACGCCGAAAAGACAGAACCTGGTGGCCGGGAGAGCGATTGGGGCAGTTCGTTCTAGTGGAGCCCTTGGCGACCGGCGGGATGGGGCGACTGTTCCTGGCCCGGCAGGTCGGTGAGGCGGGCTTCGAAAAGGACGTCGTCGTCAAACTCGTTACCACCGATCTGGAATCCAAGGCCTCAGACCAGATGTTTGTCGAAGAAGCCTGCACTCTCGCTCGGCTTCGGCACCCGAACATCGTCCAAATCATCGACTTCGATTGCCACGAAGGGCAGTACTTCCTGGTCATGGAGCACCTTCCAGGTGTCAACGTCGAACGTCTGATTCGATGCGTTCGGGCCCACCGCAGAGACCTAACGATAGCCGAATGCGTGCACATCGTGACCGAGGTCGCCAAGGCCCTCCAGTATATCCACGATGGTGGTCCCAACACCCCACCGCTCGGGATAGTCCACCGCGACGTCAACCCGCCAAATGTGGTCTGCAGCCCAGACGGCGAGGTTAAGCTCATCGATTTCGGTGTCGCCCTTCTACCCAGTCGGAGAGGGCGAGAGGCCAACCCAGTGGTCGGCAAGGTGTCGTCGATGAGTCCCGAGCAAGCGGTCGGCGACCCACTCGATGGGCGTAGCGATCTCTTCGCGCTCGGCTGTCTTTTCTACGAGGTGCTCACCCAGGAACGCGCGTTCTGTTCGAGACGGGTCTCTTATCACCTCCGAGCCGTGCGGCGAGGAGACTACTTTCCAGTGAGAGCGCTGAGGCCTGAGGTACCCGAGCAACTCGAGATGCTGATCAACAAACTGCTCATGGCGAGGCCGAGCGACCGGCCCCAGAGCGGTGCCCAGTTGGTACACGAACTGGAGCTGGTGAGTCGTAATCTCTGCCTGGTCGGGGGCAAGCGTGGTCTCGCTGAACAGATTCGGTGCCTGTTCAACAGTGAAACCGCCCTGTTCGGTCTGACCGAAGGCAGAGCTCGCACAGCGGCCGTCCGAGACCCATCCGATCCAGAACAGAGCGTCTCAACGCTCGTTTGGGAGCCACCAGAGCCAGAAGACAACACCCCCGCCGTGTGACCTCAGCTGGGGCAAGGACGGAGTCCCTTCCAGCCGGGTTCTTGCTCTGCCTCTTGCTCTTATCGTCGGTTTCGGTAGAGTGACCCGGCAGCGAATCCCGGGGGCACCTGGGCGGTACTTACAGGCGAAAAATGGACAATCAAAATGAGCTACTCCAGGCCGGACTCAAGGCCTTGGACGGCAGAGTTTCCTACGGCGATATCCGTATCGTTCACTACGACGAGGAGTGGATCGATGTCGACGCTGGAAAGGTGGACTCGGTAAAACGACAAGACTCCCGAGGCTTCGGGGTGCGCGTGCTCCGCAATGGCGCTTGGGGGTACGCAGGTTCACGAGAACTGACTCTCGCGTCCGTCGTGCGGGCTACCGAAGTGGCGATCGCCATCGCTGAGGGCAACCCACAGAGAGGCTACACGACTCAGCTAAGCGAACTCCCGCCTCAGATAGGTCACTACGAGACACCGGTCCAGCGCGACTACTTTGACGTCCCGCTCGACGAGAAGGTCGACCTGTTGATTCGGGCTTCCAACGCGATGAACACAGACCCACGAGTCGTTGCCTCGAAGGCGTGCGTTCATGGCATCAACCGGTTCACCTGGCTCGCCTCCACCGAGGGGTCCCGAGTTACCCAGCGCCACTCCCTGTGCGGCGGTGGTATCTCGACGACAGCTGCTGAGGGCAACCAAGTACAAACCCGCAGCTACCCGATGGGCGCTGAGGGCGATATTCACGCTGCGGGCTGGGAGTTCATCGAGCGACTCGACCTGCTTGGCGAAGCGGACCGTGTTCGAGACGAAGCACTCGCCCTGTTGTCGGCACCCGAATGTCCAACCGGTCGACGGACCTTGATCCTCGATGGTGCTCAGCTCTCCCTCCAGATTCACGAATCGTGCGGCCATCCCATCGAATTGGACAGAGCGCTCGGAGAGGAAATCAGCCTGGCCGGGTGCAGCTTCCTCAGACCCGAGATGCTCAACGAACTGAAATATGGGTCTCAGAAAGTGAACATCTACGCCGACTCGACCAGCGCCGAGGGACCCGGAAGCTTCGGGTGGGATGACGAAGGTGTTCCAGCCAGCCGTTGGGATATCGTGCGAGACGGCCAATTCGTCGGATACCTCGGGAGCCGTGAAACAGCGACACGCCTTCCGGGAGTGGTCCCGGGAAGCATGCGAGCTGACAGCTGGGCGAGACTTCCGATCGTGCGAATGGTCAACGTCAACCTCGAACCGGGCTCGTCGACCCTCGACGAGATGATCGCCTCCACCGAGGATGGGGTCTTCATGTCGGTTAATCGGTCGTGGAGTATCGACGACTTCAGACTGAATTTTCAGTTCAGTTGCGAGGCTGGTTGGGAGATCAAGGCGGGGAAGATCACCCGCATGGTACGCAATCCAGTTTACACGGGCATTACCCCCAAGTTTTGGAACTCGTGCGATGCGATCGCCAACACAGATGAATGGCGAATGTGGGGCTGGCGCTTCTGCGGAAAGGGCGATCCAATGCAACTGATGCATGTCGGCCACGGATGTGCTCCCGCGCGCTTTCAGGACGTCGAGATAAGGAGCAGCCATGCTGGGTGAGTCGAACCTCCTAGGACTGCTCGAAGCTAATCTGGCCGGCGACGAAGCTGATGCGTTCGAGGCCTTTGTCTCCTTGCACCAAACGCAGTTTACTCGCCTCGCAAACACGCGCGTCATTCAGGACAGCCGCATCGACGATGCGCAGCTCATCGTCAAAGCCCTCGTAGACGATCGGCTGGGCGCCGTGACTACCAACGATCTAACGGCCGAGGGGTTGGTTCGGGCACGCCGAAGCGCGGCTGAAATTGCTCGCTCCGCAGCGGCAAAGACGTTCCCAGCCGGTTTCAACGGCGATGGCCAAAACGGTGAAGTGCGCGCACCGGCCTTCGACAGCGAAACGGCGGAGGCCAAACCCTCGGATCGGGCTCGCTGGCTCGAAGGTCCGCTCTCGCAGGCGGCCAAGGCCAACCTGCTCTTGGCGGGCAACTTCCACACCGGCCAGATCGAGACTGCTATCTGGAACACCGCCGGGCTCGCTCGCTACGCCAAGACCACCCGCGCGGAAGCCAACCTCATCGCGCTCGACGGACTTCAACCCGGCGACAGCACAGGTTACGCCGGAGCGCTGCAGAGCGGTGTCCAAGGCTTGGACCTGGGTTCGATCGCCCACCGAGCTGTCGACAAAGCGCTGGCCGGTCGGTCGCCAGCGGAGTTAGAGCCCGCCGCATACGACGTGCTACTGGAGCCAGCGGCCGTGGCCAGCTTGCTGGAGTGGCTGAACGTGATCGGCTTCAACAGTGAAGCGGTCGAAAAAAACATGAGTTTCATGTCCGACAATCTGGGTAACCGGATCACCGGCCAGCACGTGACCCTGATCGACGACCCCACCGCGAGTGACGCGCCTGGCGTGCCATTCGACAGCGAAGGGACCACCAAGCAGAATATCCTGCTCATTGAGAATGGCGTCGCCCGGAACCACGTGTTTGACCGCGAGGCCGGACACAAGGCGGGTTGCTCGAGTACTGGACACGCAGGGTTCGGAGGCGTGTTCTCGAAGGGAGCAGTGCCAACTCATCTGTCGATGAGTGCCGGTCAGGACGACGTATCCGACCTCATGTCTCGCATCGAACGAGGGATTTCGGTCACCCGCTTCCACTATGTGAATGGCATGCTCGAACCAATGCGTGCGGTGATGACGGGTCTCACCCGCGACGGCACGTTCTTGATCGAAAACGGCAAACGCTCCCAGGGAATCCGTAACCTGCGATTCACCGACTCGGTCCTAGAAGCATTCTCGCGAATCGAAGGACTCAGTCGCACCCGCGAACGGATCGGGACCTGGTGGAGTGCGCTGGGCGCCCTCACCGCACCGGCGGTTTTGATTCGCGGTCTCCAATTCACCGGCAAGACCTCGAGAAACTGAATCGACCCAGAGTGCTCAGGTCTGACCGACCTAGAGAGAAAGGCTGAACATATAGGCCAAAAGGGCGTCGACCTGCCGCTCTGAGAGGGCAGCCGAATAGGCTGGCATAGTTACCGGACCATCTTGGGCCGGATCGAGCACGAGCGGATGGCCACCTTCGGCAATCTGCAGGCGATAATCCTCGTACTCTTCGCCAAACATCGGATCGTCCGAAGCCGTGGATGCGGCCAACGACTCGATGGCTGAGGGAATCTGACCGTCGTCCAACCTGAGGTAGCGGGCCGTTGGGCTGAGGGCGGGAATATACGGGTCAGTAGCGTTCTCGATCCACACGCCACCTTCACCCGCTGACCCATGGCAGGTGACGCAGCCTTGCGAGTCGAAGATCGCCGCCCCATGCATGACCAAATCAGTGGCCTCCGCCGACAGACCCGACGATGATATCGCCACCTCCTCGCTATTCTGAGGTTCTGTGTTTACGGTTTGGGTTGTGCAGCCGGATAGGCAGCACAGGAGAATCATCCATCTTGATATTCGTAGCAAAGCCATTTCCTCCCTGAAACATGTGCTACTCAGACCATAGCAAGCTAGGACTGCAAGGTGAATAGTGGATGACACTATCGTCGTGATGGCTCTCCCACGTACTATTGGAACCCTCACAGCGAGCTCAAAAGCCACTGCGCTCAATTCCCAGGAGAGGTGATGTCGACGCAATTTGACCCAATCCGTTTCCGCCCCCTCTTCATCGTAGCCGCGATCTGGAACCTAGCGGCCGCCTCCGTCGCTCTGATCGCGCCAAGCTTCCACACAGAGACCTTCTTCGGGCCGGGAACGACCCTCGATGATCCGGTCGCGTTTCTAAACACGCAGATGGTCTGGGTGACTGTTGGCCTCTTCGGCATTGGTTATTGGATCGTCGCACGTGATCCGCGAAAGAACCACGGAATCGTCCTGCTAGCGATCCTCGGTAAGGTGTACGTATCCGTCGCTTGGTGCTGGGCCTGGACCGCAGACATCGTTGCGCCCTTCGCTCTGGCAGGAGCCACCGGCGACCTTCTCTTTGCAGCGGCCTTCGCGTTCTTTCTGCTGAAGGCCAGGGTGGTGCCGGCCGAGGCGGCCGCATAGCAGGGACAGTGAGCCACCAGACGGAACCGTCCGAGTTCGAGAGCGTTCAGGTCGGACAAAGGGGGCCGAACAGGTCTTCCAACAGCAACCTCGGGATATCGTGACGCCGCCCGTGAGAGAAGGTGTGGTGCATCCACTCGGGGCGGGCGTTCACTTCGATCACCGCGCCCTTTTCGAAAGGCGATACGGTTGGATCGGGCGTAACAGCGTCTACGGCAAAAACCCGAATTCCGAGCGTTTCGCCGACCACACTGAGTAGGTGACGCCACTCCGGGTGGAGTTCGTCCGTGAGATCCACGGCGCGCGCTCCCGTCGCCATATTCGCCACGCTGCGAAGCTGAACGAACCGGCCTTTGGCCACCACATCCGGCAGCTTCAGCCCCTCGCGGTCAAGAAAACTCCGCACCTCGCTGTCTACGACAAAATCGTTGGCCGGATTGTCGCTCCGCACCCGCGCCCGCAGCCCATCGACTAGTTCTTGAACCGTCGAGCTGCCATCCCCTTCGATACGGGGTGGCTCACGACGGCAAGCGGCGACCAGCTTGCCGCCGATCGATTGCAGCCGCAGATCGTCCCCTTGAACTTCGTTCTCGAGGACAAAGACCGTCCCTGGGCTTTGATTTTCGCAGGCTGCCAAGACGTGCTGTCGGGTGGTCAGGCCCATGTGCACACCTTCGCCATGGGTTCCGTCGATCGGCTTGCAGACCCAGTTGCCAGCCGATTCGATCAGCCCAATCACCTCCGGAGAGGTGGGATCGGTGAACCGGATGCCCTCCGGAACCGGGATCCCAACACGGCTCAGGACCCGCTTGCAGGCGTGTTTGTCATCGCAAATTCGCTCAGCGATGGCGTTCAGATGCGAGAATACTCGACCCTTGCCAACGAACTCACTACGTCCCTGGTACGTATAACGAACGAGATCGAGGTGGTGGGTTGCGTAGAGGTCATCAAACGAAACGCCCAGTTTGGAGGCCGCCGCCATCAGGCGCTCTTGATGCGGATCACGACTCACGTTTCAGACGTCCCACACCAACCTGAATCCGGAGTGTTGATAGAAATAGGGTCGGAACCACAACCGGTAGAACCGGGACGCACTCGTTCCCATCGAAGCCCAGGCTCCGCCGGCCAACATTTTGTGCTCAGGCCCAAAGTAGGGCGCGGAAAAGTCTTTGTACAACGGGTGGGGGCGGAAGCCAGGTAACGGGTAGAAGTCATCCGACAACCATTGCCAGACGTTGCCGTAGGCGTCGTGCACCCCGCGACTTGTGGGCTGTCCGGTGTGAACCGGCCTGGGAGAGCAGCTGGCCAAGTTCAGGTGGTGGGCCGGGTGGAAGGCCGTATCTCCGGCGGCCCGAGGCGCGTCCTCGCCAATCAGGGCGTGTTCAGCCTCGGTCGGTAATCTAGCACCTATCCACTTGCAGTAGGCATTGGCTTCGTAACTGTTGACCTCGGCGGGCCAGGATAAGGGGAGGGCAAGACGCCTAAAAACGGTCCGCAGGAACCACTCGCTACCGTCGCGCTCCCAGAACCGAGGGGTCGTGACGCCGAACTTCTCACGCCACTCCCAGGCTGCGTCACTCCACCAGCGCCGCTCGGAGTAACCCCCATCGGCCACGAACTGTTCGAACTCGTAGTTACTGACCAGCTGCCGGCTCACCCGAAATGGTGCGACCTCAATCTCGCGCTGTCCGTACTCGTTGTCCCAGCCATAGGTTGGAAACTGTGTGGGCTTGCCGAGGTGAGCCACACCCCCTGGAATTGTCACAGGTTCGTTCTTCGGAGGCCGTCCATGAATGTCCGAGTGTTTCCAGCCATTCGGAACCCGAACCTGGGCCAGTGGCAGTTGGCGAAGCAGCATACTCGACGTTTCGAAGTGGATCCGGTCGTGCTCGAGCCCCATCTGGAGGGCCCATACTGGATCGTTCCACTCGCAGCGACTGAGATCGCAGGTATCTACCGCCTGCAGGACCAAAGCCAGAGCCTGTGTCCGGAAGTCGTTCACCTCTGCAACTGTGGGATAACTGGTCGACAAATCGAGCCCGGACTTGTTGGCTGGGTCGACCCCCACCGCTAGAATTCGTTCGAAGTGCTCGTCAATCCCCTCACCCAAGAGGCTGCACCCCTTCAGCTTGTTTAGGTAAAAAGCGGCGGGGTGCCCCAAGTAGAAGATCAGAGGGTTGCGCAACGGATCGGGGTTCGAGAAGAAGGTCTCTTCCTCGGCTATACCTGAGAACAACCACTCAGTCAGGCGCCAAGTCGCCTCGATGTGAGCACGCAGGGTCTCGCGCGTGAGCGAATCAAGACGCATCGGGTGACGCGACAGACCTGGATCCAAGTCGAGCGGACAGGGTTCGATATTCGTCATTTCGGGCTCTCTCTAGCGGAGCTGCGAAAGAATTGCTTCTGTTCAGTGTTACCGGGCATCTGAGTCGCCCGGATCCAGAGAACGTCGGCTGGGTCCTCACGGTTACAATGAGGTGTCTTAGCCCCGATTCATTTGTGCGTCAACGTCTGATCCAGACCCTACGCCCACCGGATGCCTAGGCCTCGGCGGTCAGCGCCTCGCCCAGTTTCGGATCCTTCACTTCGTCAGACATCACGCTGCCCATCATGGTGCCGAACATCTTGGCTGCCCAGGAGCGCGGAAGGAGGCGAGCCATAAAGAACGTCATCACCGTGTTCACCCCGCCCGCGATTGTCGACTTGCGCTTGGGGAGCGCCGCCAGTCCGATTCGGGCCACCGCGTCAGGCTCCATCCAGACCATCGGCAGCTTCTCCATGTCCATCCCTTCAAACTCATTGACCATCGGCGTGCGAGTCGGTCCCGGCGAAAGCAGCGCCACATCGACACCCAGCGGTCCGAACTCGGCCCGAATGCCCTCAGCGAACGCCGTCACGAAGCCTTTGGTCCCAGCGTAGTGCGACAGCCAAGGCGCTGTGCCATACCCGATTGTCGAGCTGACAAAAAGCACTCCACCCCGCCCGCGATTTGCCATCGCTCGCCCATAGTGGTGAGTGAGACGAACCGGGGCTTCGACATTGAGCATCAGGCTGGCGTGCTGCCACTCCAGAGGTGTGCCGAGAAAGGCGCCCGGCGAGGCTGAGCCCGCATTGTTGATCAAGAGATCGACCTGATACTCCGATGTGTCCTCGATCAGCTGGTCTATGCCCTCGACTGAACTCAAATCCGACTTGATGGGCGTCACGACCACGTCACTTTCAGCGCCAATTTCTTTCGCGAGCGATTCGAGCTTGTCGAAGCTCCGAGCCGTGACGATCACATTCATGCCTTTTCCGGCGAGTTGTTTGGCGACCTCGCGGCCGATCCCAGTCGAAGCGCCAGTCACCAATGCCTGCTTGCCATATCGCTCTGTAAACTTGCTCATTTCTTTCTCCTACTCGAGTTGGTTCTGGAATGTTCGTTCAAAAATGAATACAGCGAAGCTCGCTTCTGTCTCTGCGCTCACTGCATGTTAGTTGAGTATTCTCAGGAACTCCGAGATGACCGCGTCGATCGTCTCGGGGTTCGGGTTCGATTTCGCCAGTACGCCGAGTCCCTGAAGACTGCAGTGCAGGAAGCTGGCGACGGCCTCCGCGTTTCGCGAAGAGTCGAAGGTACCTGCCTCCTGGCCGGCTTTGAGCGCCGAAGTGAATCGTCCGCGCATCTCGCCCAGGAAGGCTTGAATTCGATGGCTCGCTTCTGCGTCCTGCCCGACCAGCTCGCTGCAGGTGTTGTTGACCATGCAGCCAAGCTTGCCTTCGTCCGTCTTGCTTCGCTCACGCATGTCGACGATCAGCCCCCGAATCGCGTCAACCGGATCATCGCTGTTTTGCGCAATCTGATCGAAACGCGCCAGGGCACCCGCCATATAGGTGTCGAGCGCGACGAGGAAAAGAGCGTGCTTGTCGCCAAACGCGCCGTAAAGGCTGCCCCGCTGAAGCCCGGTCGCATCGACCAGGTCCTGAACAGACGTCCCATTAAACCCCTTTTGCCAGAACACGCCGAGGGCTTGTTGGATTACCGTTGCTTCGTCGAATTCGCGAGGTCTAACCATGAATCACACATTAGGGGTTCTGGAACGGCCAGTCAAGATCTTTTTTGGAATGACCGTTCAAGAATCGCCAAGTGCTTGAAACTATGGGCTAATACTTGGTTGAATGGGTGAGGTTCTGAGGGAGGGGAGGGCGCTGTAGCAATGGTGAAAGGAAACGACGCAGACCGTCTGTGGTGCGTTGACGTGGGATGCCCTCTGGGTGAGAATACCATCCCGCCAGCCGTCGGGTTTCGACTGCTGGCTTGATGTGTCGCTTGACCCCAAATGAATGAGGTGACTTCGTGGGAGATCTGAAAGCCCTGGTTACAGGCGCACCCGGATGGCTTGGAAGTCGGCTGGTTCATTTTCTGGTCGAGGGCATGCCCGAGGTTCCGGCCCTGGCCAAATCGCCCTATGAGACCATTAGGCTCTTGTGCCTAACCGGGTCAGATTCCAGCGAGGATACGAAGTCGGACAGGGTGACAGCCGTTTCGGGCGATCTGACCGACTACGACTCGGTCAAACGCTTCGTCAAAGACAGTGAAGGCGCGATCGTCTTCCATATCGCCGGGCTTATTCACCCCACCGAAGGTGTGAAGCAGCTGGAATCGGTAAATGTCGACGGAACCCGAAACCTGTTGCGCGCGTGCACTGAAACCGGTGTCAAACGCTTCGTCTTTGTCTCTTCAAATTCACCGTTTGGCTCGAATCCGAGCCCGAGCCACAGTTTCACGGAAACATCGCCCTACAACCCCTATATGCAATACGGGCGCTCGAAAATGCTCGCTGAGCGAATGGTCGAGGCCGCCAACGGTGACAAGCTCGAGACCGTGATCTTCCGACCGCCGTGGTACTACGGCCCGAATCAACCCGACCGGCAGACGTTGTTCTTCCAAATGATCAAGAACGGCCGATTTCCAATGGTGGGCAACGGAAAGAATCGACGATCGATGGGCTATGTCGACAACGTTTGTCAGGGCCTGCTTTTGGCTGCGAGCACACCAGGCGCCGCCGGGGAAGCTTACTGGATCGCGGACCGCCGCGCCTACCCGATGAATGAAATCGTCGAGACCGTTTCCCGAGTGCTCGAGAACGACTTTGGCTACTCGGTGGCCAAGCGCCAGGTGCGGCTGCCTGGGTTTGCGAGCACAGTCGCCCGAATCATCGATGGCTCGCTCCAAAAGGTGGGTCTCTACCAACAGAAAATCCACGTTCTCTCGGAAATGAATCAGACCATCGCTTGCTCCATCGCAAAGGCCGAAGCAGACTTGGGCTACGACCCCAAAGTCGAGCTCGAAGAGGGCATGCGTCGAAGCATCCAGTGGGTTCTGGATCGCGGCGTTAAGCTATGACCCAGGGCTCGGCTCTGATCACGGGCGGGGCCGGTTTCGTCGGCTCCGTGCTCGTTTCAAAGCTGGTTTCGCAAGGCGTGTCGGTGCGGGTCTTCGATCGGTTGAGCGACCCCGATGCGCCCAGCGAGGTGCAGTTCATCTCAGGCGATATCTGCGACGAACAGGCCGTCTTACAGGCGAGCGACGGCGTCGATACCATCTACCACTGCGTTTCCCAGGTGCCCCTGGCCAAAGACGCCGAACTATTCGAGGCGGTAAACGTCGGAGGTACAGAGAACGTTCTGCGGGCCGCTGAACAGAGCGGAGTCCGGAAGGTCGTCCACCTGTCCAGCAGCGCCATTTTCGGTGTGCCGCCACGCAATCCAGTCGACGACAGCGTTCGCCCAGCTCCGCGTGAGGCCTACGGCAGGGCCAAGCTTCGCGCCGAACACGTCTGCGAGCGCTACATCGACAAGGGGCTCGATATCGCCATCATTCGACCCCGAACCGTGATGGGTCCGGGACGACTCGGGATCATGCAGATTCTCTTCGAATGGGTCTTCACCTCCAAGAACTTGCCCGTGCTCGGCAAAGGCGACAACCGCTACCAGTTCGTGCACGTCGACGATCTAGTGGAGGCCTGCACCCGCGCTGCCGCACTACCCGGATCCATCACCCTCAATGTGGGAGCAAAACACTTCGATACAATGAGGGGTACACTCGAAGGACTAGTTAAGCACGCGGGCACCGGGAGTCGGGTGCGATCGGTGCCACGGCGCCTGGCGGTCTTGGGCGCCAAAGCAGCCGATCGGTTGCGGCTGTCCCCGTTGGCGCCCTACCATTGGTTGATGTACGGGCGCTCGATGTACTTTGACATTCGCCCGGTCGAGCAGGCCCTGAGCTGGACACCGAAGTGGGGAAACATCGAGATGTTCTGCGACTCTTACGATTGGTACACGAACCACCGTGAACGCCTGCTTGCCAGCTCGGGCGGCTCCCATCATCGCTCGGCCGTACCCCAGCGTATCCTGCGAATTGGGAGTTGGCTGCTTTGATGTCCCGCCGACTCGTCGCCGTCATTACTCTCTTGCTGGCTCTGTTCGTCAGCCAATATGCGCAGGCCTACTGCCCCAGCGACGTAGGGGAGTGGGCCTCTGATTGTGAGGACCGTACCGGCCTGCGAGTGACGCCTGTCTTTTGCCCCGCTGGTGCGATCGTTTTCGAGCTGCAGCAGCCCGGTGAGGACCCGATTCGGGTAGAAGTCGGAGCACTCGAACGCGGACGCGAGACCGTCGGTAACTTCGGCGTTTCAGCGATCGGTGAGTTTCCAGACTGGACTCAGGTCGGCAGCGATATTCGAGTTCCCTTCGATGGTATGCTGCGCTGCCTCGCTGCCGATGACGACCTCGAGATTCCCGAGGGAGAGCTGGTACCGGCTGGTCGGGCCAACGAAACCCACCGAGATGGGACCCAGCCCGCAGGTCACCGAGACGCAACGCCAGGTGGCCCGGAACGCCCAGGGCTTCCTTGGTGGCCACTATTCCAGGCGCTCCTCGTGATCGGCCTGTTCGCGGGCTGTGCGAGCTTCGTCGACAGGGGCCGTCTAATCCGAGTTGGTCTGTTTCTCTTCGGTTTGGCCGCCGCGTCCTACGCGATCGGATTGGCGCTGCATCCCGACGCGTTTTTACACCAAAACGGCCAGGGGCCATGGTGGATAAACTACGCCCTCTGCCTGCCAAACGAGTATGGGCCCGGCTATGGAGAGCTCTTCAAGTGGGTGGCCGCACAGTCCCCCGGCCAGCCTGATCTGGCAGTTTTCGCGCTCCAGGGCTTGTTGGGCGCTCTTTGGCCGGTCTGGGCCTGGATCACGGTTCGTGGAATCGGTGGAGACCGTTGGTTGGCCACGGTCGCAGCGATTGCCGTGGCACTGGACCCGGTTGTCGGTCGCGTTGTCCACAGCGAGAGCTATTTCGCGACCATGACGAGCCTGCTCTTTCCCGCCGCGGCTGTGTTAGCCGTGGGCGCTCGCTTTTCACCCAAATGGCGCTGGGCTCTACCGCTGGCAACCTTGGCAGCTGGCGCCCTGATTGCCCAGTCTGCACGCATCCATCCGCTCGGATGGCTGCCCGCCGCGTTCTTGCCCTTTGTAGTCGCGGTTAGCGACGGGAAGTTCCGTTCCCGCATTTTGCAGTCATTCTTGGTCGGCATCGGCATCGCGATCGTGGTTGGTCTCACCAGTGGTCAGCAGATGATGGACGTCATGACCAGCCGTATCGGGCAGTCTTGGGGGCCGCGCCTCGAACTGGACTCCATGATCAAATTGGCTCGACCGGTGATCTGGATCGGGCTCTACTGGTCGGGCTTTCTTTTGATTTTCGCCCGCCGCAGAATTCGTGCGGTCACCTCAGGCATCATCCTCTGGGCATTGATCTGCACCGCTGCTGGAACCAACCTACTGGGACACTCCAATTCCAGTATCGTGGCAGCTCTAATGTATCTCCAGCTGCCCGTGGCAATCATGCTCGTCGCAGCTGGACTCCGTGAGTTGACCCGAACGACCCTCCAGCGAGCAGTCGTCGCGACCCTAGTGCTCATCTGCGCATTGATGTGGCACAAGTCCAACTGGCACCGATACAGCGACTTCCCGACTGATGTGCTGGAAGCCGAGTTCGTCATGGAGCACCGTCACTTGTTGCCGACCTATAGCTCTGTTTTCTACCTGGGCCAGGCAGGACAACAGCGTGTTTTCCTACCTCTCTATGGTGAGTGCTCTGGCGACAGCCCACATGCAGAACGGGGCGGGTTCGGGCAGCGCCCCTTCAGGAGCGGCGACTACTACCTGAGGTCCTCTCTCTGCTTCACAGAAGAGGGAGCGCCGACCTGTCAGGAGAGGGAGGCAGGCTGGGAGTTCGAGGTGATCGCGACCGCCGATCTTCCCGCGAAAGCCAGTATCGGGGGCCTGGATTACACGTCTGAGACCGTGCAGGTGGCACTGTTACAAGCCCTTGAACCGATTGCTCCATCCGACTCGGAACCCGAACCTGAAGTCGGGTCTAAAACCGAGCCAGGAGTTGATCCCGACCCCCAACCCGAGGGCGTTTCTGGCACCGAGCCTGAGCCACCCTTGCCAGACCCCGACCAGGATCAAGACCTCGTCCAAGACGAAGACTAGCAGGGATCATTCACTGGCCTCGGCACTCGACTCCGAGCTACTTGGGCGCGCGAGGGTCCGCAACAGTCCACGCAGAACGAAAAGACCCAGCAAGGCCGGCCCGACATACTCCAGAAGCTCGAGCAGGATGCCGGCGGCGACTGCCTCACTCGAAGTCAATTGGGCGGCCAAAAACAGCGTAAGCAGACCCTCTCGGGCTCCAAAGCCGTTCATGGTCACGGGAAGGAACGCCAGGAGGATCACCATTGGCAGGACGCTCAACACGACGAGTGGATCCACCACCACACCGATACACAAGCACGCCAGTGAAAAGCTGATCAAATCGGAGCACTGATAGACGATCGCCGCTGCCAGAAGCTGGAGCTTACGGCCATATCCCCAGCGACTGTGGACCATACTCGAGTGTCGCCGAACAAACGGAATTCGCGCCAAGATAGCGAAGACGTAGACGTCCAAGAAATAGATGAGCACAAACGAGGACGCACCGATGAGGATGATCGGGTTCGCCAGTTGATGGTCGGGATCGACCACCAGCTGTCCGACAACGACCAGTGCGCAGGTTGCCACCAAGGTTAGGAACCGGTCGTAGGCAACACACTCAAAGGCCTCGGTGTATCGGATGTCTTTGGCCTTCTTGAGGGCCACGACATACATCAAGTGCCCGGACTGAAAGGGCATGAACGACGTCACGGCAAGGCCGAGCCACAGACGCCAGACCTCCCAATAACCTGCCTCGATCCCCATCGAGCGCATCACTTGGCGCCACTTCCAGGCCCCCAGGAACTCGTTCAGCGAGAACGAAATCGCAAAAGCCGGGACCAGCCAGCGCCAGTCGGCATTCCAAATCACCTCGAGCGCCTCGGTTTTGCCGACTAGCACGATCAAGAGGACAGCGCTGATCGCAACGGGGAGAAGACCCATCACCCAGCCATGCCATGAGCGCCGGTTTTCAGCCGAGTTAGCGGCGTCCTCCGGTTCGGAATCGCCGAGCGATTGTGGTTGGCTCACTGTGCTCCCCTTGCATCGTCGGGCCAGTGTAACCCATGTGACCACCATCCAGGGAGTCTGTCACGGTCGGCGACCTTGACCGTGCACGAGATGCAGGCCGATACTCCGTTCCTGACCTCCGAAGTGAGATCGATGCCCCTCTTGTCTAGCAGATTGCCCGAGCGGTCACGGAACACGGCTCCCACTGGCGTGCCCAAGCTTGGAGTTTGGGTTCTCTTCGCGCTGTGTATCTGCGCTCTTTTCGGGCCCAGTCGGAGCGTGGAGGCCCAGGCGGCATGCCACCCATCTGTCGAAGACTGGGCGGCTCGCTGCTTCGACAACTCCGGATACCGAGTTTCGAACACCATGTGTCCAAGCGGCTTCGTGATCCTCGACGTTGGTCAGTCCCTCATGGAGTCCACTCGGATCGAGGTTGCCTCCGACCCAACCCGTGGATTTCAGAACGTTCGGGGCTTCGGTGTGTCCGTCGTAGGAGAGTTTCAAGACTTCACCCAAGCTCCCGCTGTCGTCCGAGAACCTTTCGAGCGAGTTATCACCTGTCTCGAACGCGATCCGCAGCTGCGGATTGATGGCAGTTTGCCGGACGATACAGGGCCAATCGAGCGTTCGGGACAGCACCACGCCGGGACATCGGAGCACCACGAGCCGGGGGCGACTCAGGAGCACTTTGTCCGAACCGATGTCCGTTTCCACACGATGCGATTGGCTGCCTTCCTGGCCTTCGTGTTGCTCCTGGTTTCTCGCCGGCGCGACCGGCAATTGTTGAGGCCTTCTCCGCCCGCCAATCGACGCGAGCGGCTCGCGCTCGTTGCGCTCGTACTATTGGCAATGGGTCTACGCTTGCCACTGCTCCTGTCTACCCCGGCGGGTCCATTCGAGTTGGAGACCTTTGCCTCCTACCAGGGCCTTCCCCGCCCATCGCAGATCCAATTGATGTGGCAAACTCCTGGCTTGCAGGCGCTTCTGACCCCCTGGCACATTCTTGGCGGCAAGCTGGGAGTAGGGGGGGAGCTGTGGTGGCTGAGATTGCCCAATCTCGGGTTGGTTGCCTGGGTAGTGGTCAATCTGGTCCGTATCGGCCGATTACTCGACGCGCGTCAGGCAGGCTGGGGTGCGGCGATACTCTTCGCCGTGATTCCGAAGGCGCTAATCGCCACAATTTTTCAGGGTCACTACTTCCTGGAATTGGCCACGGCCCTCTGGTTTGTGGAGCGTCTCACGACATATGTGGTGGAGCGCCGACCGGTTTATGCAGGGCTGGCCATGTCGGCGGCGGCCGCCATGTGGGCCGGACACATGTGCTTCTTCATCGTCGCACCCGGCCTTGTGGCGTTCTTCGTCATTGCCTGGCGTCGAGGCCGCGGCACATTCGCACTGACAACAACCCTGATCTTCGAGCTACTCTATGTCCCGCTCCTGGTGTCCGCAGCGGCCAGCGCGATGGCGTATGCAGCGATCAGCGTGAGTGAGTTCCCCGCCCACTACGAGGCGATGGAGATCGAACTTCGCTTTGGTCACCACCCCATGCAGGTCGAATTCGGTGCGGGTTCTGTCCTCAGCTTTCCCCATGAGTACGCAAACCGTCTCTTCGGGGGAGTCGCCGCTCTGATGGCCATGGCTGGAGTCGCTTTGCTCTGGCTACGCCGGTGGCGCTTCGCGCTGTTTCCAACCATCGTTGTTCTTCTATTCGGCGTTGCGCGAACCCAAGCGGCCGTGCGCTGGTTGAACTTCGACCTACTCATGCCCTTCATACTCTTTGTTCCGCTTTGGGGGTTCTGCATGCTACGGGGCAGGACGAAGACGGCGCTAGTCGGTGGATTCTTGGCGATTGCTTTCGGGGTGACGCTGTTCAACGATCTCGAGGAGAAGGACCCCACCATCGAAAACGACAACGTTCCGTGGCCCGTCACCAACGCCACCGTGCAGGACTTCGAGATCGTCCTGCACAGTCCTGACAACAGCCATGCTCCTCTCTTGTTGGCGGGCATCGGCGAGGACAAGCTGCACCTACTATGTCGGGACCGCGCCACGGCCGAGGCCATCATGAGCTGTCGACAGCTCGCCAGGGCGGCCGAAGTTCGGCGAGGATACAATCTGCTGTCCTTCGACCAACGTCGCGTTTACGACATGGAGTACTACTTTGAAACCACACCATTCTGGCCAGAAGACGCCTGCGCTGAGTTTGCCGATGAGCTGGGGCAGCAGCCGTTCTTCGTGCTGAGCCACCATGCAGGCCCCAATCACTTCATGATTCCAGAAAGCTGCGACGCGTTCTTTGGCAATGCCGATTGCCGAGTCGAAGTGAGCACGGTTGGACTCGTACTCAAGACCTGCAGTCTGTGAGACCGTCGGTGACCTTGACCCGGCACACGATGCAAGCCATTACTTAGATCGTCACCTCCGCTGTGAGATCGATGCGTCCCGTTTTACTCAACACGCAATCTGTGGTGCGATCGAATAGGCGAGCCGCCCTGTGGTTTCTCGCAGCCTCTTGGGTCGCATGTCTTTTCTGCGTGCTTTCCATAGCCGCCTCGAGCGCGAAGGCCGAAGCCCCGCCGGGTTGCTTTCCACCGGTCACGAATTGGGCTGACCGATGCTTCGAAACCTCCCAATACGAGGTCGCGAGTTCCACTTGTCCCGGCGGTTTTGTGATTCTCGAGGTTCGTCACTCCGGCCTCAACACCACCCGAATCGAGATCGTTCGCGATCGAAATCGTGGTTTCGAGCACGTCAACGGGTACGGGGTATCCGTCATTGGCGAGTTCGAGGATTTCAGCCAAGCCCCACCCCCAGTCCGGGAGCCCTTCGAGGCTGTAGTAGCCTGTCTCGAACGCGATCCTTCTCTGCCAATCCAGGGAGAACCGGCCGAAAGACGGCAATTCGAGGGGACTCGCTCGACGGACAGTGCCCCCTTTGAGCTCCAGAACACGGCCCTGCCCGCCGCTGTCTTCGTTTTCTTTCTGCTGTTTTGGTTCTCCCGCAAGGACAGAGAGTTGCTGCAGCCTGCTGTGCCGCCCGCCCGCTTCGAGTGGCTCGGCCTCGTCGGCCTTGTTCTAGCGGCTCTCACTCTTCGTTTCCCGCTGTTGGTTTCGACACCCCCTGGCGCCTACGAACTCGAGGCGTTCATCTCTTTCGGGGGCCTGCCCCAGGCGTCTGGTGTGCAGCTGATGTGGCAGACTCCGGGTCTGAGCCTGCTCCTCACTCCCTGGCACGCCCTTGGTGAGGCACTGGGTGTAGGCGGAGAGCTGTGGTGGTTGAGGCTACCGAATCTCGCGTTGGTGGCTTGGGTTCTGGTGAACATCGTCAGGATGGGCCGCCTGCTCGGCGCCCGACAGGCCGGCTGGGGCGCCGCGCTCTTGTTCGCCCTGGCGCCACATGCCGTGCTCTCGTCGGTGTTCCAAGGCCACTACTTCCTCGAGGTGGCGGTATCGATCTGGTTCATCGAGAGACTGACGACCTACGTCGTAGAGCGCCGATCGGTTTACGCCGGGTTGGCCGTCTCGGCCGCGCTAGCCATGTGGGCCGGACATCTCTGCTTCTTTGTGGTGGCGCCCGGCTTTCTGATTTTCCTGGTCGTTGCCTGGCGCAGAGGCCGAGGCAAATTCGCGCTGTCTACCGTCCTGCTCTTCGAGTTGCTTTATCTACCTATCCTCGTTTCGGCCATCGCAAGCGCTCTGGCCTACATGGCGTTCAGCGTAAGCGAGGTACCGGGCCACTACGAATCAATGGAGATCGAACTTCGGTTCGGTCACAATCCGCTGGAGGTCACGTACGGAGCGAAGTCAATCCTGACCTTCCCCTATGAGTTCGCCCACCGCCTTTTTGGTAACTCGCTCGCGTGGATGTCGCTGTTCGGCGTCTGCGCCCTCTGGCTCCGCAAGTGGCGCTATGCGACTTACCCCACGGTCGTCGTCATCCTGCTCGGCGTCATGAGGACCCAGGCAGCCGCGCGTTGGGTAAACTTCCACGTCCTCATCCCGTTCGCGTTCTTCTTACCGCTGTGGGGTTTTAGCCAACTGAAGGGTACGAAGCGCAAGCTGCTGATGGGCGGGTTCTTCATCGCGGCGCTGGCCCTGCCCATTGCGGCTGATCTCGAACCTCGGGATCTCAATATCGAACAGGAAAACGTCCCGTGGCCGATTTGGCACGACAGTGTCGGGAGCTTTGAGGAGCTGCTGCGTGAAAACGAAAGTACGCCACTACTGATGGTGGATCTGGCGGCCAACTCCCTGTTCCTGTTCTGCCCCGAGCGGAACAGCGCCGACGCGATTCTGGCTTGCTTGGCAGCGGCCCGACCCGTCGAAGTTCGGCACGGATACCAGGTCCTCGATCTCTACGGGCGTCCGATCTACTTGATGCGGGGGGCGGCCGCCTGGGAAGAGCGCCATTGTGCCGAGGTCGCCGAGCGACTCGGGTCGGAGCCCTTTTTCATGTTGGGTACCAGTGAGGGGCCCTTGGTCGAAATTCCCGAAGCGTGCAACAGTCATTTTGACGAAGCCCATTGCCAGGTTGAGCGCAGTACTGTCGGACTGGCTCTGCAGGCTTGTGAATTGTGAGTTTGTTCAGTGATACCGCCTATGAAAGCTCAGTCGAGTGTCTTCGAGTCGCCACCGAGGACTGGTGGCTTCACGCATTCAATCTCAGATCGGCTCGACCAGGCCCTAGGACTATGCTACGCTATCTCCCGTTCGGTTCATGCAACAGCAGTTCGTTCTTTAAAAACGTTACATAGGAAGGCAAACCCATGCGTCTTCTGTTGATCAACCCTCCCGATGAGATGGGGGCGATGTTTGGGGTCGGAAAGGGCCTCATTCAGAAATTCGAGCCCCTCGGACTCTTGTATGTTGCAGCAGTAGCTCGCGATGCGGGCCACGATGTGACGGTCATCGATGCCCACGCTGAAGAACTGGGACCCGAGAAGATCAAGCAATTGATCGATGGGGCCAATCCCGAAGTTATCGGCTTCTCGACGCTGACTTGCAGCGGGGCACTCGTTTATGAACTCGGCAAATGGCTGAAGGCCACCCGGCCCGAGTGTCTCGTCGTACTCGGAAACATCCACGCCTCGACTTTCGCCAAGCCGTATCTAGAGAACGGTTGTGCTGACGTGGTCGTGCACGGAGACGGTGAGGAAGCCCTCATCGCGATCATGGATGCGTTCGAGAACAAGGGTGACATGTCGAAGATACCGTCGATCTCGTACCGAGACGAGTCGGGAAAGGCGATAAAAACGTCAGACGCCACCGTTGTAGAGAATATCTCCGAACTGCCCTATCCGGCTCGCGACCTGGTCAACCAGGCCAGCTACAAGTTGAGCGAGCTCAGCAACCAGAACTATGTCTGCGCGGCCAACGAGACCGCCAAGACCATGGTGACCTCTCGGGGGTGCGTCTTCCGCTGCACCTTCTGCGTAGTGCACGGTGGAATCAGACCCAGGTTCAACTCCCCAGAGCGGGTGGTGGACGAGCTCGAGCTCCTCGAGAAGGAGTACGGGACCAGCTACGTCTACATCCAAGACCCACTCTTCATGGGTAACGTCAAACGCGTGATGGGAATCTGCGACGAGTATCGAGCCCGCGGCTTGAAGATCAAGTGGGGTTGCGACGCTAGAGTCGATTACATGAAGCCCAAGCTGATCAAAGCGATGGCCGCGGCCAACTGCTACGAGTTGTCGCTCGGCATTGAATCCGGTGTCCAACGCCATCTCGACGCCGTCGACAAGCGAACCACTCCAAAGCGCGTCGCTGACGGCTGCGCCAATATCAAGAAATACTCGAACATCCGAATCGAGGGGCTCTTTATTCTCGGTTTTCCCGATGAGACCTATGAGGAAGCCCTCGAGACCATTCGATTCGCCTGTGCGCTGCCGATCGATATGGCCCAATTCAGTATCATGACACCCTATCCGGGTTCTCCGCTCTTTACTGAGTTGTCCGAGAAAGGCGAACTCGAGACGGGTATCCGCGCAGATGGAACGATCGATACGTCGGTCTGGCGGCGGTTTTCGTCGTATATCGTGTTCACCGATATCGAGCCCATTTGGACGACCCCGTCGTTGAGTTATCCCCAACTCCGCAAACTCCAGAAGAAGGCGCTACGGTCCTTCTATCTCCGCCCAAGACAAGTTTTCCACGCCGTGAAACGCCTGCGCCGAGGTAACTTGGTCGATTCCGCAAAAATCGCGGTCAAAGGTTTCTTCTAGGAGGACGCCGCCAGCGGCCCAAAGATTCGCTCTTTGCTTGTCGGCGAAGGCAAGAAGCTCTGATAGTCCTTTGTGTGTACAAACAGGTCCATCCAAACCAGCAGATTGAGCACGCACCAGAGTGCTCGGCCATTGTCGCGCCGCCTCTGAACGTGGTCTTCCCACAACGCATTGACGGCCTGGTAGCTCAGGAAGCCGGACTTCTCGATGTTCTCCCGTGAGAAATAGCGGTCGGCTAGCGGCCCGAACTCGTTCAGAAACCAGAGCGAATGGGGCATTTCGAGTCCCATATTCTGCCGCTTCGCGATGGGTTTGGGCAGCTTGCCTTCCATCGCTTTCTTCTGAAGATGGCGACGCCTGAAGCCCTTGAGGCGCACGTTCGGTGGGATTTTACTCACGAAATCGAGCAACACGCGGTCCATATAGGGGAATCGCGCTTCGATCGAATGGGCCATCATCGTGCGATCGTTCTTCACCATCAGGTCGCCGACGAAGTAGTGCTTTAGATCCATGTACGAGATTCGGTTGAGGCCGTCCTCGAAGTCCAAGCCGTCCCACATGTCGGTAAACAGCTCCGACGTCCTGCGTATCTGGCCGCTGTCAGGCATCAAACGCCTTTTGTCTGCGTCGATGAGGCAATGGCGCCAATGCAGGTGAGCTTCTGGTGCCGTCAGCCGAGCGCCTTCGGTGAATCGCTTGGCCAGGAAATCGAAACTCAGTTTGCTATAGCTGCAGGGCAGGGCCTGAGCGGCGTGCCGAGCGGCCCAGCGGGCAGGCGCAGGAACCAACTTTCGGTACCAATGGCGAACCTTGTAGGCCAGGTGTGTCTCATAAGCGTTGAACGTTTCGTCTCCACCTTCTCCTGACAACAATACAGAGACATGCTTCTTAGCTTCCCGCGCCAAAATGTACGACGGGACCGCTGCGCCATCCCCGGTTGGTTCATCGACGAACGC
>CAZDBH010000023.1:0-35079 GCA_964503485.1 uncultured Bradymonadales bacterium
TAGAGAAGCACGAACAGGGCAGTCCTGCCGAGTTAGCGCGCCATTTCGAGATTGGGGACCGTCCTGAAAGAGCGTTGCGCTACCTGCGACGGGCCGCCCTCGATGCCCTGAAGGCGTACGATCTAGACGGAGCCTCGAACCTAGTCAAACGGGCCCTTGCTCTCGATCCACCCCCGGATCTACTCGGTCGGTTGGAGCTGATTTCTGCGCGAAACCACCAGTGGCACAATCGGCCCGCCGAAGCTCTCAAGGAGGCAACCAAGGCGGCCAGTCATCTCGAAAAGGGAAGCTCGGGCTGGTTTCGGGCTGTTGCGGTGCGCGCATCCGCCAGCGGCAGGCTGGATGATCGAACCGCCCTCGAGGAGGCCTTCTATCAGCTCGAGAGCGTTCTAGATGGACAGACCACCCACGGCTCGCAGGTGTTATCGGTTCTGGAGGCGGCTGCTCAGCTGGAGCTATGTGGGCAAGTTGACATGGCTGACCAGTTGCTCGAGGCCATTTCGGCCGCCGCAGACGATCTCAGTGAGCGAGAGCCCGCAGTTGGCGGTCGGTTGTGCCGTGCGCGCGGGTTCTTGGCTGTCCGGATGGGACAACTCCACAATGCGTCGCTGCGGCATGCTGAGGCAGCCCGTTTCTTTGAGCTGGCCGATGATTCGTTGAATGCCGAGGCCGATCGGATCAACCAAGCCAACAGTTTCATTTACCTGGGTGCTCTGGACCGGGCCAAGTCCTTGCTGAACATGGTCATCGAGCGGGCGCAGTCTCTCGGAAACCTACTGATCGAACGATACGCAAGCATCAACCTGGCATGGATTCTAGCTCGGCAGGGTGATCCAGCGACTGCCATCGCGATGCACGAGGACATTCTCGCCTGGTTCCTGATGCGGGGAGACGCGCGTGCCGCGATCGTCTCGAAGGTCTGCTTAGCTGAGGCGTACGAGCTGTCGAACCGCTCGGTGGACGCGATCGAATTACTGCGAGAGGCCGTTGGAGACGCAGGCGGGTTGGAGAACGACCTGGTTTACCCACTCGGCAAGTTGTCGGTTCTGCTCGCCGACGCAGGCGAAGCCAAAGAGGGACTGACACTGGTTCAGCGCGCCATCGAATACGCCGCCTCGACCCACTCAGGCGCTGAATTCCAGAACATCCTCGAGCTTGGACACGCTCTCTGTCTGGCGGAACTTGGCCGCAGTTCGGAGGCGGCAGAGGTCCTGGCATCAGCGCGCTCACGGCTCGAGACCTGGAGCAGTCGGATCGAGTCCGACGAGCTCAGAACCGCGTTTCTCGATACAATCTCCGAACACCGGCGTCTCGCTGCATTGGCAGATAGCCTGTCTGTTGGAGCTCTGTAGATGATGTGGAGAAACCGATCCCAACGGGGTTGCTTCGTACCCACGACGCGGCTAACATCGCTGTTTCCTCGACATTTTGAGACCGAGAGTGCTCGGCCAAGGGTTTACACGTGCCTGTAAAATCAGCCTATCGTGCCAATCTCGTCTTCTGTTTCCCGTGCCTTTTGCTGCTCATGTCGTGCGCCAACAGCAGCCCCGGTAACGGCGACTGTGAAGCGCCTGCTTCGAGAGAATGTCGTTGCGACGACGGCGTCGCCGGCAGCTCTGGCTGCAACGCCAACGGTGAGTGGGAGGCCTGTATCTGCAGCGACGCTGGACGGCCCGACGTCACCGACGCCGAAGACGACTCACTGGATGGGACGACGGCTGATGTTGGAGATGGGACGGCTGATGGAGCCGGGGATGAAACCAACCTCGACAGCGACGCCGGCCCAGACGATCCGGGAGAGGGCGATGCCGAGGATGATTCAACCGATGGAAGCGACGACCTGGGCGAACACGAAGATGAGTCGGGCGATGCCCAAAGTGACGGATTGGACGCAAAGGACGATGATCCGGTCCTGCTCGATGGGTCGGGTGATCCGGATGTGGCTGACGACCCGGATGTTGCTGACGATCCGGACGGCTCAGACGAACCAGACAGCTACAACTGCGACCTGGGATGCCCGTCAAATCCGTGTCGCGAGGAACCCAAATGCACCGCGGAATCGGGCTGTGAACCCGGTGAACCTCTGGAATTGGGTACCGACTGTGGGGATGGCAACATCTGCGTCGATGGAACCTGCCAAGCTCCCAGTTGCGGGGATGGTGTTTTCACATTGAGCGACGACGAGGAGTGCGAGGGCGACGATTTGGGCGGAGAAACCTGTCTTTCGCTCGACTACCTGGGCGGCCCCCTCTTCTGCAATGACGACTGCGAGTTCGTCGAGGGCGCTTGTATACGACCTTGTTCGGGTGACCGGGATTGCGACTCGGTCGAGGACGAGGACGACAACTGCTCGCGTGACTACAACCCAGATCAGACCAATTCGGACGTGGTGTGCAGCGGCGACCGCTGCGTCCCAGTTGTGACGGGGCCCATTTACGTGGTCGCGGCATGCTGCGATGCGGGTACCGACGCGAACGTGTCCCTGACCCTGAAGAGCATCTACAACGAGAGCCTGAGCTGGGTTGCGAGCTCTGAGGGAGATACCGTTCCCGATCTTCCCTGCACGACTACCCGGTGTGGTGCGGCCAGGAACTACCGATGCAGGACCTTTGAAGTCGCCGGAGATCTTCCGCCCTGGGAGGCCATCGTCGGGGGCGGAACCAACACTTGCCAACCCAACGGCATGCCTGCCACGGTTCATCAGCGCTATGCCTTAGTCTATTCCAGTGACGGGGACGAGCCGTTCCGGCTCGGAAGTGGGCACGGTGACGACGCGATTACCTACTCGGCGGACCTCATGGAGGATCCGGGAGACGCCTGCGACAACTGTTGGTACTCGGGCAACGACGAACAACTCGATTCCGACGGAAGCTGCCCAAGACCCGCCCATGGCGAAGACCCCCTTTGCGGCGACGTCTGCCAGGACTCCGACGAGGGCTATTGCGGCGATGGAATCCGAACCCTGAGCGAACAATGCGACGATGGCAACATCGAGACCGGCGACGGCTGTGGCGGGAACTGTCTCTTCGAGGCCAGATCGCAGTGTGCAGACCAGTTCCTGGCTTACTGGACCATGAATGCCGGTGATAGCGACGGCCTGGAGATAATCGATATCACCGGGACTCATGATGCGACCATCTCGGGCATCATTCCAGCAGCAGGAATCTACGAGGATGCGCTGGGATTCGATGGCTCGAGTACTCAGATTACTGCAGCCACATTTGCTGGCGTCGACTTCGGCGCGACTGATGACTCGATTTCTGTGGCGGCATGGGTCCGTCTACCGGAAGACAGCCTCGGTGGCGCGATCGTCGACAAACGGATAGCAGCTGGACCGTTTCCGTTGCGTCTGGCCCTCGATCCCGAAAGCGTTCGCTTCAGCTTCAAGGACGCCACAGAAACCCATGAGGCCGTTGCCGAAGTCGAAATCGTCGATGACGAGTGGCACTTCATCGTGGCCGTTCGCGACGGCTCCACGAAGCAGCTCGTCATCTGGATCGATGGTGTTGAGGAAGCTCGCGAGGACTTCGTCACTGAGACGACCTCTGCAACCGTCGCGGAACTGGTGATCGGGAATCTGAATGGCAACCCGGGCGACTTCTATTTCGATGGGACCATCGACGAAGTGGCGATCTGGGACATGGCCCTCGGGCGACCCCAAATCCGCCAGTTCTGGCGCAATCGGTGGGACGGGATGGGCTACTGTCAGCGCGGGCGCGACGTGATCTGCGGTGACGGCCTACGGGACGACCCCGAGCAGTGCGACGATGGCAATCTGATCCCCGGCGATGGCTGCGCAGAAATCTGCCGCATCGAGCGCTGAGCCCAACGAATCAGACTCGATCGGAGTTGACTGTGCCCACCATTGCTTCCGGAGATGCCCGAATCCAGAGGGAAACTAGTGGGAACAACTCAATACGGCGTGTTCGCCATCACCATGTTCTCTGCCCAATCACCCAAGACCTTGATGACCGACGGAGTCACGACGATCCGATAGCCCACTTCGCGGTCGCTGATGTTCAAGAACAGAGCAGCTGGTTCCAAGGGCGTAGCCGGCATTTCGATGTCTGACTCTGATAGGCTGTTGGCCCAGGTGAGTGCTGTCTGGCTGTCGATCACGACCTGCATATTGGAGTCCTCCGCCAGCTGCCAGCCTTGAACGGCTGCGACCACAGGAGCAGTCGAGAGATTTGCTGATGCGGCGCGCGCTGCGACATTCTGAAGCAAATCGGGATTGTTTCGGTTGACCGTGACGATACGCTGACCGTCCTGGTGAATCCAACCTTCGGTTGTCATCTCGACACTTCTGCCGTCCGGAGAAACCTCGACGCTGCCGGTCAGACCACCGATGAAAGCCATCATGCCAGTCGGATCGGCCATTCCAGGGGTGGCTGCAGAAATGACCTGAGTCGTCAGATAGTGGTCGAATGGGGAGGCGACCACTGTTGGGTCAGTCGGGGTGGGATTCGCGGGCTCATAAGTTGTCGTGAAACTCAGGTTGGAGGGTCCGCCAACGCCCGGAAAGGAATTGTCGAGGGCGTTCATGCTCTCGAGGTAGCTCCTGAATCCCGCCGAGTAGGCTGCGGGGTTGCTGGAGTTCACGATCGTGAGTGCGGTGGCCTCTTGGTCATCTCCGGTTGGCACGTAGTACGCCATGGTCATCGTGTCCATGTGCTCGTACAGACGCCAAGCTCCAGTGATGAGTGAAGCAAATCCAGGGCTTGGATCGAGTTGGTCAACGTCGCCGAACAAGGGGCTCAGGTCGACTCCCTCTAAGTTTGTCACCGCGGCGAAGATGAAGGAATCGGCGGGCAACTCCTGCCAGAGCGGTGTCGCGCTGGGAACCGCGGGAAGCGCGGCGGCCAGAGGCGATCCCTCGCGAAGCTCCGTTACAACTGAGAAACCGACGTGGTCGCCGTCGACATCCGCTCCGAAGGCAAGCCAAGTGGCGTCACTGGCGAGGGTACCGAGCAGGCTGCGATACATATCCATGACCTCGTCGAGGCCCATCATGTCGTCGCCCATCGCAGCCGTCATCGCCATCATATCTTCAATCGATGACATCATGATTGGTCCGAGGGTCTGCATGTTGAGGAACACGGTGAAGTCGCTCTTCTCGACGAGTGCACTCGTGAGACGCAGGGGCTCGCTCAGGAACGATTCCGAGGGGGGCTCGTATGACTCGAGAAGGTCCTTGTCGAGAGAGACCATCGCGTAGTCACCGTACAACTGGGCGTAGGCTTTCCCAACGCCCATCGGAAGCGGGATTTCTGCGATGTTGCCGCTCTCACCGTCGACTTCGTCCAGAAGGTCGCCGAAATCGTCAGTCGGCACTAGGGCAAAAACAGGGCCGCCGCTATCTGTCATGGCGTTGATATCTGTGATGAAGAGAATCGCCGTACCGTCGGGGTTGAGGCCCTCGATCTCGGCTAGTCCTGCGACCGCGCCGGCGCTTTCTTCACCGATTTGAGCCGAAAAGGCGTCAACGCCCTCTGCGAGTGAGGACAGGCTGGGTAGATAGATGACAACATCTGACGAGGCTGGTACCAGTGCCAATACGCTGGTGCCGGTAGTGGTCGCGGCAGCAACCTCCTCTCCGGCATCTTTCGGACCCCGGTTACAACCGATTGCGAGACTGAAAATGGCGGCGACAATCGCCAGACAAATTGTTGTTCTTCGGAACATGCGTCCTCTCAATTGAAGCAGATTGCTCATTACCTCGTAGCCAAACGTGCACCAATGTCGTCACATTCCCATGATTTGCAAGCCAAAACTGGACAACGACGGTTACGGGCCGGCGGTGGGGTGAAGCCTCTCCCTTCTATCAAGTGGGCTCTTCGTAGGCTTTGAGCACATTGGCAAAGAGCTGAGCTTCGAGTCTTCTGGTCTTGGGTTTTTGGAACACAGTCCGGTCCGAGGCCCGTTCGTAGGCGGTCTCTTGGGTGATCAGGTCCTTTTTCACAAGCTGACTCAAGCAATCGTTGAGCGCGAGCATTCCTTGGCCCCGATGTGTCTGCATGAAACTGGCGATCTGATGGGTTTTGCCGTCCCTGATCAAAGTCCGAAGAGCCCGGTTCGATAACAGGACCTCAGCGGCTGCGATCCGCCCGCCACCCTTCCGGGGCAGCAGCTGCTGTGAGACCACAGCTCGAAGACAGTTCGACAGCGCGGCTCGCACCGAGGGCTGTTCGTTCGAGGGAAACACGCTGATGATTCGATCAATCGTCTTTGCCGCTCCGTTTGTGTGGACCGTCGTCAAGACAAGAAGCCCCTTCTGTGCCGCATCCAGCGTGTGCCGAATGGTCTCGAGGTCGCGCATCTCGCCGACAAGGAGCAGATCGGGGTCCTCCCGTGCTGCGGAAGCGACTGCCGTGGCAAAATCGGGCGAATGGGTCCCTACCTCACGCTGCTGAATGAAACACTCACGATTCGTGTGCACGAACTCAATCGGATCCTCGATCGTTATGCAGTGCGCCTTTCGTTGCCGATTGACCCGGTCGATCAACGCGGCCAGGGTCGTCGATTTGCCGCTTCCGGTTGGTCCAGTCACGAACACCAGGCCCGAAGCGAACGACAACACCTGCTCGACCTGATGCGGAAGGCCCAGTTCGTCGAGGTCGGGAATCGTCCACGGGACGAGTCGAAAGACGGCTCCCAGACCAGAGTTGCCACGAAACAGGTTGACGCGAAAGCGACCCAGGTCCTTCACTTCGTAAGCAAGGTCGGCGTCAGATTCAGTCAAGAAACGCTTCCAGATTGCTGCCGGCACAATTGGCTCGACCAACCGTCGCCAATCGCCCTCCATCAGGCGCCGTCGCCTGATTGGATCCAACTCCCCGTCCACCCGAACGCTAGGTATGTGGCCCACCGATAGATGGAGGTCACTCGCGCCTCGTCGCACCATGAGCCGCAAGAACCGGTCGATACGGTTGGTGTTTGTACGGTTGTTGTCTGATGCGAATAGCTGCTCCGCCACCGCTGTGGTTATGGGTGCCCAGGGCGCCTCGTCAACATGGCTCTCGCGAGTGGCTAAAACCTCAGCCAGCTGCCTTTGTGTCTCGTGCAACTGGGCTGCCAGCGCGTCGATCTGTGCCTGCAGGCCACTAGAATCGACGACCGGGCTCGGCTCTGCTGTGACTGATGTATCGGCCTTGCCCCACTGCTCCGGCTCTGCCGCTGGCTCCACTTCATTCGTCTGCTTGGGTTCATCTGCTGGTTTCGGAACCGGTTGGGGTGGCGCCGACGGCACAACGGGAAGATCCCCGGTCTTGTGGTGCAAAAGGGCTTCCCGCGCTCTTTTCAGAACGAACGTGTAGCCGCCGCTTGTGCGAGGTACTGGGGCAGGCGTCGGACGAACAGCCGGAAATCCTGACGATCGGCCCAGAACTGGGTTTGCGATGGGTATCGGGTCGCCAGGACCCGAAGCATCAGCGGCCTCTGTGTCGTCGGCGTCCTCGCCCTCTGCCACCCAAGGACCACTCGTATCCCAAGGTCCACCGGTGTCGGCGGGTGTCGGCGGGCGGCCCTTTTTCTTCTTGGGGCTCACTCGTTCAGCCTCGTATCGAAGGCCGCGGCAACATGTTCCTCGAGCCGGCCTGCGGCAACCAACTCGCTGAGCGAATCAGACATAGAACGCATTCCGAGCTCTCGTCCCGTCTGCATGATCGTCGAAAGCAGCACGATTCGACCGTCTCGGATCACTGAGGACACGGTGGGCAGCCCGACGAGCAACTCGAGTACCGGTATCCTCGACTCGTCTGCCGCCGGCAGCAGCGCCTGAGCGATCACGGCTCGAAGTGAATCAGCCACAGACCGCCTCGCCTGCCCCTGTTCTTCGGGGGCAAAACTGTTAATGACCTGCTCGACTGCCTGCGCTGCACGTGGCGCGTTCATCGTAGCGAGCACGAGGTGACCCGTTTCGGCACTCTCCAAAGCCAGTCGAATGACCTCGGGTGTGCGCATTTCACCGATCACGATGATGTCCGGATCCTCCCGCAGAGCCGCTCTCAGGGCTCGCATTAGCGACTGGCTGTCCCGGCCAATTTGTCGCTGTGTGACCACGGCGAGTTCATCCTCGAAGAGATACTCGATTGGTTGTTCGAGCGTGACGATGTGGGCCCGTCTAGTTTGGTTCAAGTGTTCGACCAGTGCGGCCATGGTCGTTGTCTTGCCACTGCCGGCACTCCCGGTGACGAGTATCAGCCCCTGGGTGCATCCCAGTAGCTCGGGCAGGTTGAGGTCGAGGTTCAGACTGTCGATGTTCGTTAGACGTGCGGGGATCAGACGGAAGGTACCGTTCAGCCCCACCCGGTCGGCGAAGAGGTTCGCCCGACAGCGCCAGTTCTGGTCTAGTTTCGCGCAGAACTCCAACTGGCCACGATTGCCGAGCTCTTCGGCCTGATCGTCCGTCAACATACCCGACAGGAGCGATGCGGACTCGTGGGCTTCCAGGTCCTGCCAGCTATCAAACGCCATCAGGTCGCCCCGCTTCCGGTATGTGGGCGGAAAGCCGGGGCCGATGTGTACGTCTGAGGCACCTCGTGCCGCTGCCATTTGGAGCAGGCCGAGCAGTTGTGATTGTCCGGTCTCCTCCTGTACGTGGTTGTCCCGTGAGATCTGCTCTTGCAGGGACATCAAAACGAACTTCGCCTCGGCCTGTACTTGCTCCGGATACGACTGGCGAAGAATGGTGCCGAGGGCCCTCGCTCCGGAGCGGTTTCCGAACTGGCCAAGGCCTCGAACAAGCTCCATTTGTAGTTCTAGATCGGCCGTCGGGAGCACCGACAGGAGCGCTTCAGCCGCCTTGGCCGTTCCTATCCCAACCAGTGAATCTACCGCGGTTAACTGCGTATCGGGATCGTCCAGTGCTTGCACCAGACCTTTTATTGCACCCTCACCGCCGATCTGTCCAAGCGCCTCGACGGCGTCGAGCCGGATCCACCAGTCTGGATCCTCGAGCAGCAAGAGCAGGAGATCAGTCAGCTCTGGGGACGGCTCGAAGTAGCTTGCCAAGTCGGCGACGAAACTTCGGTACTCAGCACCCTCGTTCTCTGCGAGTTGCATCAGTAGACCGACAGTCGAATCGCCGACAGTGGCGAGCGCTGACAGTACTTCCCGGCGGATCCAGGCCGACACGGTCTGGAGTTTTTGGGCCACCTGCCCCAGAGACGTCAAAGCGTCGGGAGCGGTCAGCGCGAGCTTACAAGCATCCCGCCGAGTCAGCGACGATTGGCCGCAAATCGTGTCAGCGATGTGTGGACTGAGCCCGATACCAGCCTCGACGTAGCTTTCTAGTACGCTGTGGGCCAGGTCCCTCAGCATCTCGGATGTCGACCCTAGTTGTGGGGCAATCAGGCGCACCAAACTGGCCTGGCGGACCTTACGAGCCTCTTGAAGCACGAACTTCCTCAGGGTCGTCGACTTCGAGTTGGCGATCAGACTCAGCGCGGCGAGCGCCTCGGGGGTCGGCTCAGCCACCAACTTTGAGATGATTCGCTTCTGGTCCTTTGGACTCGCTTTCGCCAGCTGCACCCGCAACAGGGCGGAGATGCCCTCGCAACTGGTGGGACAGTGAAGTAGGACCTCGCGCGCAGCCTCCCGAAGTGCAACATCTCTGCTTCGCAGCTGGCTTGCCAACTCGCGCTGCCAGCCCTCCTTTGCCAGCTCGAGTAGCCTCCGTACCGTATCGGGCTTTGGCCGCTCCTTCGCGGGGGCGAGGTAGGCGACCAGCTGCTTCGGCGGCGTGGCCCGCAACAGCTTCACTCCCATTGTTTTCATGAAGCTGCTGCCGTGGTCGAGGAACCAAAGTACGTCGTCAACCGTCCATTGGCCCGAATCGAACACGCGCAGGACAAGGCGATTGCGCTCATCCTTGTCGGCGAATTTCTTCGCTCTAAGGCGTCCTATCGGTGTTGAATCTCGTGTACCCTTGAAACGCACCGCCACCCCCACGTCGGGCTTGCTGGAGTAGATCGGACGTTGTGGCCCGCCAGCAAAGAAAAACTGGTGCTCCGACTGATGTTTCTGCTGCGCCCCCCAATGCGACTTCGATCGTCATCGGGAAACTGGTGGCCTCGCAGCGACAGCAGTGGCATTATCCCGCGGCATTTCCAGTTCTTTCCACGCGGTTGTTTCTCAAGACGAGGTCTCTTCTGATGGATCAGGTTCTGACGGTGATCGACAACACGACGCGGACGGTTGGGCTCGGGGTAGTCTTGGTGCTCTTACTGATTGGCTGCAGTTCGGATGCAATCGTTCCCACCGCCGACAGTGGGGATCAAAACCTCAGCGGGACAGATTCACGGGCGACTGAGGACGGAGATGCTGTGGGCGACACTGGAGCGGAGCAGGTTGTCATCGACGATTCCTCCTTCGGATGCATCCAGGATATGACACCTGTCCGTGGCTTCTTCGTCGACAACCTGCTCGGCGACCTGGCCGCCACGGTTGCAGTTGCCAACGAAGAAGCGGCCCTGCCCTATCCTGCCGGGACCGTCATTCAACTGGTCCCCCTCGAGGCCATGGTCAAGCGCGAGGCCGGATTCTCTGCCCTTACCAATGATTGGGAGTTCTTCTCTCTCGGGGTCGACCAGGCCGGCACCCGCATCCTAGAGCGCGGCGCTACAGAGGTCGAAAACCAGTTCGGCGGCAACTGTTTCGACTGCCACGCGGCGGCCTGGGATTTTGACCTGGTCTGCGAAACCGGTCACGGCTGCGAACCCCTCCAGATCACCGACGATATGATCGATTTCTTCGTGGACACTGACGCTCGATGCGAGTAGACCCGCTGCCAGAAGCGACAGTGATATCTTTCTAAAACCTGGTGGACCCTGCCTTTGCGAGACCATCTGCGGTTGGCGATGACGCGCTGTCGGATACGTGTGAGTCCCGAGGAGAGCTATTGTGAAGACGTTGACTGCGCTCGTTCTTGTTGGTTCGGTGGCCTGCTCGGCCCCCGCGGTTGTAGACAATCCGGAAACCCTCCCTTCTGCGGAGATTGATCAGTCGGTCGAGTCTGCTGCCGCAGAGGCGGCATTGGAGACAGCGCAAGACGCCCTCTGGGAACTCAATATGACCACCTATCCGACGTGGGCAACATACGAGGGCGACAGGCGCTTCGACGACCGGTTGACGGACATCTCCCCCGCTGCGCGGGAAGCGTACCTTGTCGAGCTCGAGGCCATCGCTGGGTCGGTGAGCGAAATCAACCCAGACTTGTTGTCGATGACTTCGCGCGATACGCGCGAGCTCGTACTACTGAAGGTTCGCCAGCGTCGTGCAGGCCAGGTCTGTCATACGGACTGGTGGTCAATCGATGGCCTGGAAGGGCCCCAGGTGGATTTCCCGATGCTCCCGGTTTCACAGCCCATCCGGGACGACGCCGACTTGGAGAACCTACGGCTGCGCTACCTCGCTATCGGCCCCTATCTCGAGCAACACATCACCAATATTCGCTCTGGCCTCGCAGCGGGCTACGTCACGACCCTTCCGAACGCAGAACGCGCCTTGGCCCAACTCGAGGAACTGGTAGCCAGGCCGATTGAAAACGACCCCATGTTGTTGATCACAACCGCCGAGGACGGTGCTGAATTCGATCTGTCCGGATTGCAGGAAGCGCTCGAATCTGTGGTGCGTCCGGCTTTCACGGCCTATCGCGATCTAGTGCGGGATGAAGTGCTTCCTGTTGCTCGAACCGAGGTTGGCATCGGTGCCCTTCCCAACGGCGCCGAGTGTTATCGAGTGCTCGTAGAAGGCCACCTCGGCCCCGGCTTTGACCCGGTGCAGCTCCATCAGTCTGGCATCGAACAACTCGAATGGTCGCATAACGGGATGCTGGCCGTCGCCGCTGAGATGGGGGTCGAGGTTGAGACGGCCCAGGACTTCATCACCCACATGCGATCTGACGAATCACAGTTCACCGACACCGCTGAACACCTGCTTGCCCTGAATGAACTGGCGGTGGCCCGCATGCAGGAAGCGCTTCCCAGCGCCTTTGGCAGGTTGCCCGTAACGCCGATCGAAGTGTGGGAAATGGAGGCACACCGCGCTGCCGATGCGCCAGCGGCCTACTACTACGGCGCGCCGGTTGATGGATCGCGTCCGGCTGTCTACTACGTCAATGCATACCTCCCCGAGACCCGGCCGCTCTACAACCTGGAGGCGTTGGCGTTCCACGAGGCCGTTCCCGGGCACCATCTGCAAATCGCACTGGCTCAGGAGCTTCCCGAGCTTCATATCTGGCGGCGAAACCAGTGGCAAACCGCCTTCGGCGAGGGCTGGGCCCTTTACTCGGAGGTCCTGGCCGACGACATGGGTTTGTATAGCTCCCCCTCGGCGCGGTTCGGGATGTACAACTACCAGGCCTGGCGGGCGGTGCGACTAGTGGTTGATACGGGCATTCACGACATGGGTTGGAGCCGCCAGCGCGCGCTGGACTTCATGTTGGCCAACACTGCACTTCTCGAGAACGAAGCGGCTAACGAAATCGATCGCTATATCGCCTGGCCGGGACAGGCTCTCGCCTACATGGTCGGACGGCTCGAGATCGAGCGGCTCAGAGACGAAGCCCGGCAGGCCCTGGGTGACGCATTCAGTTTGGCTGATTTCCACGACCAGGTATTGGGCAACGGATCGGTGCCGCTGAGTGTGTTGCGAACCAATATCGAAGCGTGGGTTTCGAGCCAGACCGGCAACTAGATCAACGGCCTAGAACCTCGTTCAGCAATTCGGGATCGTCGGTGATGATCCCGTCCACTCCCATCTCGATGAGGTCCCTCATGTTCTGCTCGCCGTTGACTGTCCATGGGTGAACCAAGAGGTCTGCATTGTGGGCGCGCTCGACGAGTGGTGCATCGAGATACTCCCACGGAGCCTGCGCCGCCTGTGAGGGTGTTTCGTAGCCTTCGGCTTGGCTGTCCGTCGCTGAAAAGAATAGTGCCATGGCAGCGGCACCCATCCCGGTCATCAGCTCGGGCCGATCATCGCGGATTGCGTCTGCCACGCGATCGTCGAATGAGGCAAAAATCGCGTTTTCGGCTGCCCCGTACTCGTCGAACACAGCTAACACCTCGTCGACGATCCACGGCTCGGTCTGCTTGATTTCGACGGTATAGCACTCCTCTGGAAAGGCCTCGAGCACCTCGGCCAGAGTGGGAATCGTCAGGCCTTGGCCTCGGTATGGATATTCGCCGCCGACCCGGTAGTCATAGCCTGCATCCAGCTCCTTCAGCTCCTCGAGCGTCATTCGCTTGACCAAACCCTCGCCCTCGGTAGTGCCTTCGACCGTGTCGTCGTGAAGCACCACGACCACGCCATCCTGCGTGGCGTGCAGGTCCAGTTCGAGCACATCGGCTCCGACGTCCAGAGCGTTCTGGAAGGCGACCAAGGTGTGGTCGGGCGCGAATCGCAGGCCACCGCGGTGGGCGATATTGGCCACGCGACCATCATAGAAGCAGGGCGGCCTCGGCAATACCACCTCAGGTTCCTCGTCAGCTTCGGTGTCGTCCGAATCGGCCTCGGGCACGTCGTCTTCTGTCTCATCGGCGCCGACCGCGTCTTCGGACGCGTCGCTCTCGCCTAGATCGGCTGCGACGTCCGTCGAATCGGCTGTCTGTGTGTCCTCTTGGGACTCGGTGTTGGTAGCGGTGTCGCCACTGCAGGCAACGAGGGCAAATACGACTAGGGCTGTGGGTAAAAGGACGTTCATGTGCCGCATGATAGCCGGTCGGTGCAGGCTATTGGAAGTCCGCCCATGACGAACTCGTCCTCTAGGCCTTTTTGAGGGTCCAATCCGCAGCTCATGTCAAAGTTTTGTAACAGCAAACTGAAACATGTTCCAATTTGGGGTCGTGAGTGCGACCCTGGTGCTCGGAGGATGTCATATGGACCAGGATTTCGAGAACGCCGACCTAATGGACCCGAAAACCCATTCGGAGAACCCGTGGCCGTTCTACACGTGGCTGCGCAACGAGCGGCCGCTGTATTACGACAAAAAGAACGACCTGTGGGCTGTGTCCCGCTACGACGACATAATGAACATCGCTCGCGACTGGGAGACGTTCACCTCCGAGGAAGGGAATCTTCCAAAAATGCCGCCCGACCCGTCGCTCATCAATCTGAACGGGCATCCTCACGCCAAGCGACGGGGCCTGCTCAGTAAGGGTTTCACCCCTCGGCGAGTTCAGTTGCTCGATAGTAAGGCCAGAGAAATCACCCGCCAGCTCATCGACAAGGTGGCGCCGATTGGTGCCTGTGACATCGTGAGCGACCTCGCGGCACAACTGCCCATGCGAATCATTGGCGAGATGATCGGGTACGACCCCGACGACAACGAAATGCTGAGAGGCTGGGTCGACCAATTCACTCGGGGTGGTGACGGCCCGACCGCGGTGATCACAAACGAGGCGATCAACGAGGCCTTCTATAAGTTCGCCGAGTATCACGAGATGCTGCTGGCAGAGCGCCGGGACAAGCCTGGAAAAGACCTTCTGAGTATGTGGATTGCGGCTGAAATCGATGGCGAGCCGTTGGACGAAAGCCAACTCCTCTTCGATCACGCGCTTATCCTCGTCGGGGGCAGTGAGACCACCCGAAGCGCGATTGCGGACGGAATCTTGACCCTGATTCAACACCCTGACCAGCTTCAGTACCTGATCGACAATCCCGACGCCGTGCCGGGCGCCTGCGACGAGATCGTTCGTTGGACCTCGCCCTTCGTGCGAATGGCCCGGACGGCAACCCGTGACATCGAGATGCACGGCATCACATTGAAGAAGGGCCAGGAAGTCATCATGGTCTACCCCGCAGCATGTCGCGATGAACGAGCCTACGAAAACGCCAATGTCTTCGATGTCACCCGCAAGACAACCAAGCACGCAGTCGCCTTCGGTTTCGGCCAGCACTTCTGCCTCGGCTACAGCCTGGCCAGGGTCGAGCTCGTTGCGATGGTCAGCGCGATCATCGATCGAATGCGAGACCTGCGTCTGGACCCTACAAAGGAGGTCGTGAGGACCACCTCGAGCTTCATTCGTGGGCTTCAGTCGCTACCGGTTGTCTTTACGCCATGCGAGTAGGCAACCGGGGTAGGCGTCCGTACTCCCCGGGGACCTAGCACACGGCCTCCCGTCATTGGCAGTAGAATTGATCTGAGACACAGCCGACTGGGTTCCCCTGGCCTTTGCGTTGAGCGATACTCCGCCCATGAAGCGGCGTTGCTTTGTCCTACTACATCTGGCGATGGGAGCTGTTCTCGGGCTTTCCTGCGGGTCACCCGGACCCCTTGTACCGACCGCCGTCATTACCGCCACTCCCGGTGACGTGCCGCTGGGCGACGACTTCTCGACTGTAGTCGAACTGGACGCGAGCCTCTCCTCACACAGCCTATCGCTTGTGCCTGTCCCTCCAGATCCCGATGAGCCGCCGCTTCAATTCGAGTGGCATTTCAGCGGTTCGCAGTACGAGGTCGTGCAAGGGTCAGCGACGGACACGGAAATCCATGTAACCATGGCCGGCGACCGGCCACTTCACGTGGAGTTGACTGTCATCAACGGCGATGGAGGGATCGCAACTAGCCTCAGGACGATCACCGTCACCGACCCAATCACTGGGGACGAACAGTGAAGGGTGCTCGACGCGGACAGGCCGCTACCGTGATGAATCTAACGTTGGTGGTTTCGATGTTGGCCTTCGCTCAGGACGGTAGCGCCGAGGGCAGCGCCCCCTTTGGCGAAGTGTCACGGACGGCCGCGATGGCGAACGCTGTGACAGCAATGCCCGGGGATGTCAGCGCCATGACCTTCAACCCTGGTGCGCTTGCCGATATCGACGAACCCGTCTTCACCCTGTCGAGCCAGATGGGACGACTGGATATGTGGTTCGAGCGCACCGGAGAAGACCAAGAGCCACTAGATCAGACGATCGCGGGCTTCGGGTTCGCGGTGGCAGCCCCCCTTCCCGGGCCTGACTGGTTGCGTGCCGTCAGGATGGGAGCTTCGGTTTACATTCCCGCCGGCCACGCCCTGGAGATCACCGCCCCCGAACGAAGTGATGTGCCATCCACACCGATTTATGGCAGCAGAACGCAGCATGCGGCCGTAGTCCTCGGTTCCGCGGTCGATCTGTTTTCAATCGCCTCCATCGGAGCCGGGGTCGTGCTTACTCCAGAACTCACCTTGCCGACCCAGGTGACCTACGTGCAGGGCCGCGGTGACACCCCCGACGAGAACGTGGTCATCGACTTGGAACGCGAGCTGAGCGTCAAACTCTCAGCGGTCGCAGGCGTTCGGCTTCAACCCCTGCCCTACCTGTCTTTGGGGGCCGCGTTTCAAGAGAGCCAGATCACCCGGGCCTTCGGCACGAACGACACCCAAGCTGGCACCGTGCAGGTGACGGACGACCTCGATTTCTACGATTTCTGGTCGCCGAACAGCTGGTCCTTCGGCGCCGCCGCCACGCTTCCCGATCTTACGCTCTCGGCTGATGCCACCCTCGCGACTTGGTCGGAGTACCGGACCATTCACAACCGGGCCGCCGAACCGGCTTTCGAGGACACCTGGACTCTGCGATTTGGCACGGAATGGGTTGCTCTGGAATGGCTGTCGGCCCGGCTTGGATACGCATTCGAACCGACTCCGGTCCAGCAGCAAAGCGGCGAGACCAATTTCGTTGATGCCGACCGTCACGTCATCGCATTTGGCGCCGGGTTCGACCTTCGGCACTTGCTCGACTTCGACATGAGCGTCGACGTGCATGTTCGAACCCATCAACTGACGACTCAGCGGGCCGACAAGTCGTTGGCTGAACTACCCGACGGCGACGCCGATGCCGAAGGTCAACAGATCGACAATCTCGGGTACCCGGGTTTCACCGCCAGCGGCAATTTTTGGCAGGCGGGCCTGACGTTGACCTTCTTTGTTGGGAGCACTGAATGAAGGCTTGGCTCCCGATCATGACGATCATCGTCCTGGGCCTACTCCCCGCCGATTCCGCCTTCGCTGGCATCGAAGACTCGATCGGTTTGGGGACACGAGCGACGGCCATGGGTGGCGCGTTGACCTCCCAGCCCGGTGATTTCTCGGCGACATACTACAATCCGGCAGCCTTGTCTCCCGGTGGCGACCACGCGGACGAAGCCGGTTTCGTTGACCTCAGCTTCGGGTTCGTCTTCGCCCGGCCAGTACTGGACATCACGGCTCTCGACGGTGCCGATGTAGAACCCGTTACCGAGACGCCCGACTCGATGGGGTTACTCATCGGCGCCCGCTTCGACCTTGGAACCGTGTTCAATTTGAGCGGTCTGAACGTGGGGGTCGCCCTCTACCTGCCGCCTGACTTTTTTCGCTGGACGATCCATCCCGATGACCAGGTCCAGTGGCTCTTTCACTCGGATAGAAGCCAAGTGATCGGTATCCACGCCGGGATGGGCTACCGAATCACCGACTGGCTTTCAGTCGGCGCCGGACTCCGGGTTCTGTTCGACACTCAAACCCTCACCTTGGGCCGAGTCACAGACACGCGACTCGAAGAGGGACCGGACGGGGAATCCTCGCTAGGTGTGTCGACGCAGCTCGGTGAGGACGTGAAAGTCTTTGGTCGAGTATCGCCCACAGCCGGCCTCCTGGTCACTCCAACCCCTGCGCTAACCATCGGGCTCACGTTTCGAGGCGAGACCTTTGTCGACGACTGGGGCTATACGCGTATCCAGGGCGTCCCAGGGCTGGGTGATCTCGGCTACAATCATCACTTCGCCCACTACTATCAGCCGCTCCAGGTCGCCTTTGGCGCCAGCTACCAATTGGCCAGTGTCTCGCTTTCGGCGGAGGCCACCTATCGACGATGGTCGGAGGGAAGCACCACGAACCTGAACACGTTTGGCGAGGGGCAGTTCGGTGACACACTCACACCTGCGGCAGGCATGAGTTGGCACTTCAAGCCAGGAATGGACCTGATGGCCGGCTTTCAATACGTGCCCTCGCCTTTCGATAACTTCGGTGGACCGACCAACCTGCTGGACAACGACCGCAGCGTCTTCTCGACGGGAATGAGTTACCGGCTGGGGGAGCTGTTCGATAGGCCAGACCTGGACCTAGCCATTCACTGGGCCTTTCAGCTGTCCTGGCTTCACGAGCGGGTTGAAGAAAAGGACTTTCGGCGATTCGAGAGCGATGCCGACCTGCTGTCAAATCCTGGTTTCCCTGGTTATCGCTACAGCGGTGTCATCCCTGCCGGCTCGCTTTCCATCGAGGTGGGCTGGTGATGCGACGTACCACCTCCATCATTCTCCTTTCTGTCTCGCTTGCGTTTAGCTGTGGCCCCAGCCCCGAAGACGTGCCCTTCCTTCGCACCGACCGAACTGACACCGACCCGGATGCCGATGCCTCCGACGGTGATGAACTGGATGACGGCGATGTGCGCCTCTCCGACGCCCCACTCGAGGATTGGGATGTTTCGGATGGGGGTCCGCTCACCGGCATCTTCGCGATCGAGGTTATCGTAAACGCCAACGTCGTCATCGACATCGAGACTCGTCAGCTCTACAGACTCAGGATTCACCAGAACGGCAGGACCGTCCGGCAACACCTAACCCTCTGCGAACTGTCGCTGCCCACGGTGGAAGGAGTCGCCGAACTGCGGATTCCGCCGGCGACCGAAGCCGTCATTCAGACCAAATCCGACGAGCGGGAGGGCGACTTTCTCGACCGCAGCGACCCACTGGTGGGCGCGACCTACATTCCCGATCCAGCTACCATCGTCGTGGGCGCGGAGCTCACGAGCGACGAGGACCCACTGCCCACCAGCGACGATCCAACCAATGCAAGCGACGAAGATGGCGATGGCGAGCCTGGCGTCACAATTGTGGCCTCGACCTTGGTGTGCGATCAGCCCGAATCCCTCTACGTCGCCCTGCGGGTCTCAGCTTCACTGGCCGGCACGATTGACGACCTCGACACAATATCTGGAACCGTCGAGCCTGAGTTGGAACAGTCCGTACTGGGTTACAGCGATCCCTGTCTGGCCCCCGCCGCTTCTCTGCCGATCGAGATAACGGACGGCAGCCGCTTTCTGGCATTGCGAACAACCCCGGAACACGATCTCGATCAGAACGGCAACGTCTCGTGCGATGAAATCTCCGAATCCGCCGTCGAGTTGTTTGGTGACTACTGGCTACCAGCTGAGTAGCGATCCTGTCGTCCATCGGCGGCGAACACCAAGACCAGTCGAACTGGTTTGTGCGCGACCGATAGCGACTTAACCCGACGGGATGACAAGGCACGTAACGAAAACCGACTTTAGTGGTCACAGATTGGGCGAACTCAGCTCAGTCCTGAGCAAACTCCGACTCTTCGAGGTTGTCCAAGCTATTAGCCAGGGCGGATAAGAGTTGGAACAAGGCGGTCAAGGTGGCGATCGCGACGCATAGCAGCAGCGCCGCTCCCGCGAGGAAGATCAGCGGGTCAATTCGATTCGCAGTGGATATAACCGACTCCAGAACCACCGCGCCCACAGCGCCGGTGCCGACCAGGATCATGACCAGTCTTGCTTTCGCGACTGCCACGAGATCGCCAAGGCGGCTTGCTGTTGAGAGTAATGCGTAGGCTACGGCGATGTAGGATGCGACGCCAAAAATGACCGCGAAGCGGCGGTACTGCACCAGCGACTCCTGGAGGTCTTCGATCCTGCTCAGGCCAGGTACGCCCCAGTAGCTGGTCGAGGCTCTGGCTTTAGCGACCAGCGAGAACATCTCGGCGGCGTTCATCGCACTGACAACCTCGATCACCGTTGCGACTGCTAACCCAACGAGCGCGACGACAAGGGCTGTCCCGTTTCTGAATGACTTCGGGAGTGACAGGTAGGCCACCAAGGCCCAAGCGAGATAGCAGGACGTTGCCAAGGCGATACCAGCGAAGACCCAGATGAAGAGTGGGATTAACGCGAAGCTCTTGCTGAGCATTAGGAGGAACAGCAGAACCACGCCTCCGATTGACAAGCCAATTCTGAGTCCAATTGCCTTAGATAGGCCTCGCATGGCTCGACCATCGGGAACGCCTTCGCGAGCGCTCTCGGTGGACCTGTCCGGCAGAGTCTTTGCGGACATGACGAGGCCCACCAAAAAGAAGCCGGCTCCCACCAGGTCGAACGCGGAACCCGCCAGAAAGCGACTGGTGATGGTCTCGAAAGTGTCCTGAGGGAGGTTGTCGAGCCACAAAAAGGCCCCGACGTGGACGAGATAACCCCCGACGAAGAGGCCGCGCCAACGCCAGTTGGTAAGCATAGCTGCGCTGAGGAGTGTCGCCGTCAATCCGGCCATCATCAGATAGCTCTTTAGGTCCCAGTAGAAGCGACTGCCTTCTGGGTCGGTGATTTCCGTGAAGTACAGCTTGAGCATTACCCCAAGAGACCCGACAAGAAGACAGACCCCAGCGATGAGCGCGGCCTGCACCACGCTTCGTTTGCGCACCGCTGAAACGGCCGCCGCGACACCGATTGTGACCACCAACATGCCCACTGTGTCGGTGATCTTGAACCATGGCCACAAACTCTCGAGGCGCTCGATAGCGGCCTCGGAGTCTTCGAAGCCGTCAGTCGACCACAGTGCGTCGAGCCAGTGGGCCTGAAGCATGGCCAGAATGGTGCCGCACACTGTCCAGATGAGGAAAGCGACCCCGGTGAAACGCAGCACCTGGGGTAGGAACGGTTTGTAGTCCGTTTCCTCGGTTTGCGAGTCTTGCTCAATCAAGTCAGACATCGTCGTCGGCATCTCCTTCGAGCACCCGGCGCGAGCGATAGCCTACCATCATACCCACGAGCCCGACCCCGCCCCACGCGCCCCCGGCCATGAAGTGGGTTGGTAGCACTGCGGCGCTCGGATCGGCGGTCACGCCGCCCAACAAGAGGACACTCATGACGCCCACCACGACCCATCCGCTCAAGACCGTGACAAACCCAAGTGTCAGGGCACTCCTGCTGGCACTGAAGACGGTGAGCCAACCAACCAACAGGAACCCGATCGAGCCAAAACCCAGGTAGGCCCAGCGGTTGAAGAAGGTGCTCCGGCTGTTAACCAAGGATCGCATCGAGTCCGACGCGGGGAGTGGTACCCAAGTAGCAATGCCTCCATCCTGGCGTGCGTGAATCACATTCCTCACGATTGGCCGGCACACGTCATCGTCGTAGGCCGGTCTGTTCTCGCACCGCTCTGACATGTCGACGTCGGGCAATACAGCGACGAAGGTGACGAGAACGGAAGCGACCAGGGCGGCCATTCCCCAAAATGCTCGCTGCTTGTCGCCGATTCGCGCCCCTGGAAACCCGCACGTCAGGCAATCGCCATTGCCGCTCCACGGGCCGCTGGCTTCGCAGCGTGAGCACTCTCGGTCGCGAATGGTCCACTTTACCAACGTCCAAGCTAAGGCCCCGCCCCAAAATGCTGCCGCAGGCAATAGCATCAGGCACAACGCGGGGATCAGCCAGGCCGGGAAGGCCAGCGCCAAGTTGGCGTCCCTCACCACGATCTGGGTCGCCCATAGGTGCGGTGACCCCATCTGGATCGTAAACATCACCACCGCGACCAGACCCGCCACCAATCCCGCCCGGACGAGCTCTCGATGTAGTCGCCTTCTCGAGAGAAACACGCCGAGTATGGAAATCACGGCGACCAACAGAATGAGATCCGAGAGACCGACTAGATGGCGGGCCCGCAGGAAGGTGCCCGTCTCTCGCAAAGCGAGGTCGGCCCCGTACCACTGGGCCTCGAGGCCTTCGGTTACTGGTTGCCATCCATCCCCATGGGGGACATTCGGGGCGTACTCGACGAGTTCGTCGGTGGTAGCGACGCGCTCGACCGTGAAGTTATCGGACTCGAGGGACATCCCCCTGTTTTCGAGAACGCTCAAAATGCCGACAGCGGCGACCATTGCCACCGAGAGGGCGACGACCGTCCCCCGAGAAAGGACAGCGGGCACTGCACCATGTTCCGTTTCCCAGGCCTCGCGAATCGGTTGAATATCGATCTTCTGAGGGGGTGGCTTCTCTTCTCTCTGCAGGGCCCCATCATCACGGCTGGTCTTAGTCGCGACCTCGGAAAACAACCTGGCCTGGCGCTTCGACCACAGAGCCACGAAGCCGAACGCCGCCAGTACAAGCACTGTCGCCGCCCCCATCCATACTGGGTTGGCCAACACAGCGCCGCCCACGTACGTACCGAGGACCTTGAGAAAACCGGTGAAGACGTCGGCTGCCCCGACAGCCATTGATGATGCGATGAGCCCTTTTCGAAGTGGGACTTGGAACACCCGCTGGTAGACGAGACCGTCGACCAACGTGGCCAGCGGCAGCGCTAGAACGAAGAACCAGATCCCAACGCCACTGCCCGCAGTGGCGAGACCAACCACTCCCAGCACAACCAGCATCAGTACGAGGGCGATGGTTGAAACCACCGTCGCAAAGAGCGCCCTGCGCCACTTCGTCCCGTTGTCTGTGAGCCCTTCGGGCGGAGCGAGTCGTCCATCTTGCAGTACGCGGAGCACGCAGACGTGGATTACCGTGAAAATCCCTAATTCAAAGACCATCTGTCACCTCTCGAATCCGTGCTCTCTACCATTCTCGGTGTTGGCGGCCAAGGTTGGGAAAGCCTCGGCATTGCGTCGAATGCAACTCTGAAACTGACGCCTAGATGTCCGACCAAGATGGACAAACGAGGGTGTAAAAGGCTGTGCGTTGGGAGTCATCCTCGAGTCGGTCATAGTAGACTACGTGATAGCGTCCCTCCCGGTGCGAAACTGGCTGAAAGAACTAGCAGTATTGGGCGGTTGGGCATTACCAACTCCTGTGAGCGATAGCTCGCGGCTCGAACCTATCTCGCACGACGTGATACGCCGCACTCGAGATCGTTGACCTGAGTTTTTCCATTGACTGCCCGCCGAGCCGGCACGCTAACCCAATGAGCCATGGCAAACAACTGAAAACCTCAACGGTCCAGTGCGGCTCAGCTCAATGACCCTTGCGCGGCGCTCTTGTCATCGGAGGTGGCGGCGCATATCCATGACATTCTATGAATACCTGTCGAGGTCACTAGCGATGAATATCGAGGGGCTGCTGTCGGCCGGCGACCCAATGGACTTGTGCGAGGAGTTGATCGACTTGCTCGAAAGGCTCGAGGAGCGTGTGCACGGGAATGGGCCTGATGCATTGGCAGAGCCCGTCAAAACAGCCTACTTCGTGTTGACCGCCGACAGTGCGATGAACAATAACGGCCCGATCGAGTTATTGGACGGTCCGCTCAGTGGCCATACTCGATCGATCGTGGGAGCCTTACGTCAGATGGGTGCCGGACAAATGGCCGAACTACTCGAACGGGCCCTCGCCGAGCCAGAGGACCCCGCTCATTTGGATGCTTGGGCAAGATACCCGGACGAACTGGAAGTGACTATCGTCGACTGGGTGAGAACCCATAAGGAAACGTTCCTCGCGACCTAGACGGGTCGGCGATGTGACTGGAATCACTCGGCTGCCGGCAGTGTTGCTATAGCTCAGCTTGGAGACTCGAATGCGTAGTAGACTCATCTTGACGGTCCTCATGGCGTCAATCCTGACCCCACCACTGGCCAGTGCCCAGGAGTGGCCCGCGGAAATCAGGCCATTCCTTCCCGAAGCCAGCGGGGTTGTGTTCGTAGCCCAAACCAGGACCCTTCTCGAAGGCTTGCCTGACCCAATTCCGGAACCACTGGCCACTGCCCTCCGCGAATCACCACTTGGGACTGCCACTCCCGGCGAAGCGCTGGAGGCTCTGGCGATCAGCAGCGACCGCCCGCTTCTGCTCACGATGTATACGCCGTCGGATGTGGACCTCGCGGCTGCCCACGAGCGGGTTATGAGTGTCCTCGTTGGCGAGCTTCCCAGCTCAGAACACCTGGAGCTCGCGCATCAACTCCGCTTGAGCGCCCACTCTGATTCGGGAGATGCAGAGCTCATGGGCGACCTTGCGGCTCGTTTCGCAGCTCTTGGCGACGAGCAGCCCATTCTTCGCAGATTCGCTGCCAGAATCGCGGTGCCGGTGACCGACCCGGCCCCCCTTTCCACGCTCTTGGGAACAGGACGACGACCTAGAGAAGAATGCCTTCCCGACGCAACCTGTTATGGGAACGCGATCTCAGGTGACATCCAAGTGATTCGAGCAGCCCCGGGCTATCTGGTGATCGACATCGTGAGCGACCAGGACAGTATCGCGATTGAAGAACTGGTCCTTCCGTTGACACCAGCGGGCAATCCCCGGGTGGAGTGGCCCACTGACGGTTCGCCTTTGAACTTCATGGTCGATGCCGAGACCGTCGCGGCGCTGGCTACGGTCATTGGTTTCACCTACATGAGCAGTGCATTGCAAAGCGATATGATCGCTCCCGAAGATCGGGAGCGCATCTTGGCTATGGGGTCGGCGCTAGTACTGACTTCGGTCGCTGTTCACTGGGAACAGGCAATTGATTGGACTCTCACTTCCAATGGGGACCAGACGCTCGTCCGACTCCGCTCGGATCGTTTACCCGAGACTCCCGAAAGCAGCTTCCTAATCGACGTACCGGGTGCTGCCGTAGGCCAATTCCCGGTCAGGGCTGAAGGAACAACTTGGGGTGGCCTCCTGCCGCCTCTTGTCGTCCCCGCAGCAGAGCTCGCCCGATTGTTTCAGGAGGGTGGCATGTGGACTTACTTTGCGCTGCCTACGACTGCTTCGCGAGTCCTGCTCGGAGCCCCAGCACTTGTGGAATCGCCAGCCTCGGCACTCATCGCCCACGGCGAAGACATCGACAGTGTGCTGTTTGTGGGCGTTGCTGACTCGACGGATGTCAAAGTGATCGGCATCGTCGCCGACGATGACGTTCCCGCGACCCGAATGGCAAGCTGGCTCGGCTGCGTGAGGGCGGGCGTCGCCGACGACTGTCCTTCCCAACTTGCGGCCTACACCGACACGCTCGCTCTCGACGAAACCGGCAGCCTCTATTTTCATTTGGGCAGAGTGGGCTCCCGAAATGTTTTTTGGCTGGGCGCGCTCGAGGCAGATGTCAGCGCTGTTGCTGCGAGTGCTGCACCAAGTGAAGGGAGCGGTCTGGCCCAAGTTCAGCTCCCGCTCGATTTCCTTGCGAGTTTTCTGGGTGAAGCGGCGCCGTGGGGAATTTCGGCGGTGCTTGCCTGGGACGACTCGGGTCTGACGTGGCGACTCAGCAAGGCCGACTAGCCTACCTCAATCGGCGCTCAAAGTTGCCCGCACCTGGGTCGCATAGAGGTCGCCCTCCGACTCGTCTGGCGGGGGAACGTCGACCTCCTCGATCGCTTCGACAAAGCAGGCCACATCCTCAATAACCAGCTCACCAATCGAAATCGAATGGACCTCGGGAATCCCGAAATCCGGATCATCGGGGTCGGCTCGCACCCAGATTTCGATGTTGGCATCAAAGGGATCGGGCGCCTCGGGCAAGAGCTCCAGCAACATCTCCTGGCAGCGCGAAATCTCTGGTAGGGCCTCCAGCAGTGCCTCTGCCAAGTCGTCATCTTCCATGATGTCTCGCATCGGGGGCTCGAAAGCGTCGGCTCTACCCGATTCCGCCGGCGGTGCGACTACCGGCTCAACCGGCTGGCGGTCCGACTGCTCAACGCCCGTTGGGGCGACGGGCCAGCCAGCCTCCGTCTCACTTTCTGGCGGCGTTGGGGATGTGCGAACAGGTCGTTGCTCAGGAGCTGGGTCGAGCTCCGGGAGCTCTTCAGGCTGTGTTACTTCCCACGGCTCCTGGCCTGATTGGGTACCTGCTCCGACCTCAGGGGACTCCCCTGCGACCGGGTCGACTGTTTGGGAGCCCGCGACCTGGTTGTGTGGCAATTCTGAAATGGATGTCGATTCGTTGTCGGTCAGGAGGTAGGCGATTATCCCGATCGAGATCGCGACGAATACCACCAGGGCCCGGCCCGTGGACCTAGACATAACTCTCTCTCGTCAACGCCCCAAAATCGGAGGCTCGACAAGTGGTAATCACGTTCTTCGCGAAGTCGAGTTCGAACAGGGGCGGAGCGGCTCAGATTATTCTGTGTCTTGTCTTGCGGGTGGGGTTGGGAGGACTTAACTTTCGGTTGAGCCAGGAGCGAGCGATCCTGCCAGAGGTCGAGGCAAATGAACATCCCAACGAACCAACGCGATGTTGGTAAATCGCGCCCAGAAGAGCGTGCTAAACCACAGAAAGACAGTGAACCGATCCGCAAGGAGGCTGGATCAACAGAACTCCAGGCGGCCGAACTATCGCGCCTGACAGGCGAGAACGAGGCGGTTCAGTGCGCGGGTGTCCGCACGAAAGGGCCCGCGGATTCTCAGGCCAGCGAAGCGCACGCGCTCCTCCAGATGAGCGGCCCCGGGCGTCCGATGCCTGCCGAAACCCGCGAAAGTATGGAGTCCTCCTTCGGTGCCGACTTCTCTTCGGTTCGGGTCAGCGAAGGGCCCGAAGCGTCGGCGATGGGTGCTCAGGCCTTCACCCAGGGTGAGCGAATTCACTTCGAGCCGGGACGCTACCAACCGACCTCAACAGCCGGTAAGAGTCTGCTGGGACACGAGTTGGCGCACGTCGTTCAGCAGCGCGAAGGCCGCGTGCAGGCCACCGGGCAGGCGAATGGGGTTGCGATCAACAACGACCCGTCCCTGGAGGCCGAAGCCGACCAGCAGGGTTCGGCAGCGGCAGCAGGTCAAGTGATTACGGGCTCACAATCGGCCCCCGCCTCGGCAACCAAGGGTGCGCCGGTTCAGCGGGCCGTCAAAACCTGGGACAAAGAACAGGAGAAGTGGGTCTCAGCCAGTGGCGCTGGCGACGACAAGATGTTCTCGAATGTCGATGACATGTCGCCTGGAGCACAGAAAAAGCTCGAGACCGGACTACTGCAGGGCGATTTGTCCGTCAGTGGAATCGCCAACACCGACGAATCGACGATTGCCTCAATCGACCCGTTTGGGCCGATTCCTCGAACGGTGCTCGAGAAATCGTGCGAGGCGACCTGGAGCGAGGCAAAACACGTCTTAGCGGCCGGGAAGCTCCCCGCCGAGATCGAAGCACAACAGGGCGCGGCCACGACCTCAGAACAATCTGCCTCCCTCAAGTCGATGATGAAGAAGATTTGGGAGTATCGGCAGTGGCACCACGACGAGATTCTCAAACGAACCCAGAAGCGGGTAAACGCTGAAACCAAGAATGAGCGTGGGCTCAAAAAGTGGAAAGCGGCGGGATCAACCACGCTCACCTCGGACATCGACGTCAATCTGAAGGGCGAGGAGACCGAGCTTGCGGTCGGCATCTTCAACGAGGAGTTCAAGAAAGACGGTTGGGTCTTCGAGGCCGGTGTCGTCTACGACGTGAACGTTTACGCCCTCGACTTCATGCACGGCATGGGTGAGACCAGAGAGTCCGACGGACACCTGGTAGCCAGTGAGGAGGGATCCAGGACCGGTCGCAAGGGCGGTGGCATCGAAAACGCCGATCAGGCAGCTGTGGACCAGGCCAAGCAGGAAGAGTGGGCGCTCGTGAAGATGCGAATCTACATGAGCGAGGACGAGTGGGCGGCCTACAAACTGTCGGTTGATCCCGACAACGACGACGCGGCCGTCTGGGCGAAGGTCGAAGCGAAGTACGAGGATTATCGCTGGACCCTGCTCGACGCTATGGAGGAGGAGGTCGGCGGCGAGATTGATGTCGCCGACGACGTCTCGAAGACCGGCTACCAGCAAATCCAAGACCAAGCCAAAGCAGAGGCCGACACAGACGGTGAAGCCGAAGATATCGCGATTGCTGCAAGCAACCGAGTCTACGAAGAGAAACTGGGACGAGTCAGTGAGCTTCGCGGCCTACTCAAGGGAGCCCTCTCCCAGTACGAAGCAACGGTGAAGGCGAACAAACCGGGTAGCGAGAACTTGATCGCTCAACAGAAACTGGCGATCGACAAGATGCTGGTCGAGCTTCGCGAGGTCATCTCTGAATGTGCGCTCTATTCAAATGAAGCCTATATCACCAGCGGCGGAGTGAACCACGCAGTCGTGGGGCTTCAGGTTGGCAAGAAGGTCGAGCTCACAAAGGCGGACAGCATGAACGCTGTGCACGAGAACTACGCCGACACACTGAAGGAGATCGGACGCCACGGTGGCTCCCTCGGCGAAGCGGCATTCAAGTCGGGCAAGTATATGTGGCGACTGGCCGATGCCGCCCGCAACATCGGACTCGAGGCCGTTGCGGGCGTCATGCCGCTGTACCGACTCGGATTCGAGTGCGCCAATACGATCAAGAGCATGGATGACAGCGCGGACAAAAAGGGTCTGTCTGCCGCGAAGGCACAATCTGAACTCGGCTTGGCCCCTGCAGCTACCGCCGCCGACCTGAAGGCCAAGGTCATTGCCACCGGAAACGCTGTTACCGTAGCCTACAAGAAAACGGTCAGTTCACAGGGCAAGGCGAGTGAATTGTCGAGCCCGGCGATCAAGGCAAAACATTGACACAAAACCAAACCGTTGATTGGGCCGCTCTACTGAGGGACGGGGGATACCAAGATGCCCTGCTCACTCTCGAGCCCGGCGCCCGGATCGAACTTCGCGGGGCGGATCTGCGCAATCTGGATCTGTCCGAGCCCGGTCCGTTCCCGTGGGACCTTACCGACGCCGATCTGACAGGCGCTGATCTGAATCTCACCCACCTGCACACATGCCGCCTAGAAGGCACCAAGCTAGACGTCTCGGATCCAAAACTCGAGGTGATTCAAGCTCTGTGGTCTGGGGAAATCCCCCGGCGGATCAGCCTGTTCGGAGCCGACCTGTCTGGTATCGACCTAAAGGGTGCGTCGCTGCGGAAGGCCGACTTCGCCGCCTGCAATCTCGAGGGCGCAAATCTGGAAGGAGCAAAATTGGTCGCTCCGGTACTTCGGCAAGCCAATCTCCGTGGCGCGTGTCTCGCGGGTGTCACGGGCAACCGGTGGAAGCTCGACCATGCCGACCTCACTGGAGCCGATCTCAGCGGTGCAGAACTCGAGCTCGTCTTCGCCGACCAAATCGTCGCTGTCGGGTGTAACTTCAAAAACGCCAAGCTATCCAAACTCACGGCAACCGCGGCTGACTTCACTCAAAGTAACTGGAGCGGGGCAACACTCAATGGCGGGGGACTGATCAAGTGTGCCTTTACTGATGCGATAGTCGACTCACTCACAGTCGATGGAGTGGCTCTAAAAGAGACCCAGATCGGGTAGCTCGCTAACGTTCAGAACTTCACGTCGCGCTGCATCCAGTATTTAACCCGGGCCGGACTCTGCTCAACTTCCTCGAGCCAAAGGTCCTGCAGCACTGTCGCGCGGTGTCCCACTAGGCCGGTGATGTTGCGCATGAGTGTGTATCCGAGCGCAGGCTTTGCGGACATGAGGTGTTCGAGGTCGCTGCGACGAAACTGGATGACGTGCCCGGGTCGAACGCAGTAGACCGAGTAGATTGAGTTGCGGGGCGTCACCAGAGCGGACCAACCAAGCGCTTCCTTCGAAGTTTTGGCCTCAATCGTCGTCTCGACCGTGCGGCCTCCGCCCGACAACATCACCGTCAGAACAAATCGACCTTCCTTGATGATGAAGAAGTGGCTCGCATACTCGCCCCTGGTGATCAAACGATCGCCACGCTCGCACGGTCTCTCGTAGGCGATTTCATTCAACGCCCTCAAGTCGCTGTGATTCAAACCCTCAAACACTGGCACGCTTCCCAAGTTAGATAGGATGTACATGGGCCGCTCCCTTGAATCGGTGTCTGGTCCGGTCGATATCGGCGGTCTCGCACAGTCGATGCCCGCGGAAGTCGGAGGCTTTGCCCTGCGAGCGCACGGCGTTTCCCGCATCGATTGACACATGCTCGACGACGTTCGAGCCGAGGGTTCTTGTTGCTCGAACCAGAGTACCAAAGTGAGCGATCCTGACAACAGAATAACTAGTTTCTGGTCCTTTTATCTTTAATCGGCACCGAAAGGAGGCGGATTAGCTCCCCCAGGTGGTTCTTCGGCCGAGTTCCCAGATTTCGGTGTGACGACCCACGCCGACGACATGGACGTGGAGGGGTTTCTAGACGGTCTGTAGAGTCCGCCCAGCCATCCAAGAGCGGGTGGCAACTTTGTAGCCTCCACCCTTTATGACCGGATTCGTTCCGAATCGTGCGATGTTCTGCTAACCTCAGAGCTTCAATTCGGAACGGAGGCTCGCTCGATGACCCGTGTACTTCACACGTTCGGCTGTTTTGTTCTCTTGTCCCTTGCAGTCACGCTGGGATGCAGCGATGACACACCAGGGAGCGGTTCTGGAACCACCACTGACGCTGAAATCGACAACTCCCAGCGTGACTTGAACTCAACACCGGACGGGGAAGATGCCGACAGCCTCACGGGTGACGGCTCTCTTTTGCAGGAGTGTGAATCGCACTCGGACTGCTCAGGCGGCTACTGCGTGGCAGCCGGTGAGGAGGCAGCAGTGTGCGCCGAGACCTGCGACAGCGAATCGGAGGACGAGTGCGAGGAAGACGGCTACGCGTGTACCGAAATGGTCGATCCGGACGGTAACTTCATCGACGTGTGCTATCCCGAAGAGACGGAGTTGTGCCGACCTTGTCACGAGACCAACTGCAACGATGACTTGAATTTCTGCATCTCGACGGTCGATGGCGATCACTGCGCGATTCCCTGCGAGGAAGGCGGGTTCTGCCCGGTAGGCTTCGCCTGTGAACTGACCACTTTGCCCTTTGACGACGAGGTCGAAATCTGCGTGCCAGTCGACAACCTGTGCACCGAGTGCGAAGGCATGGACCTCGCCTTTGACGTCAACAATTGCGGTGAATGCGGTCGCGTCTGTAGCGTTGAGGATGGAGCTGCGGCTTGCGACCAGGGAGTCTGCGTCGTCGCCAGCTGCGAGGAAGGATACGACGACTGCAACAGTGACCCGGATGACGGATGCGAAGTCCTGTTGGCGGAGAATTGTGGGTCGTGTGTCGAGCTGGATGGCGCACCCGGAGCGCCCTGCGGCCTGTGTGGCTCGGGAGAATGGGAGTGCAAGGGCACCGGTGGTGTCTTCTGCGTTGGCGAGAGTGGTGACGAGATACTCAACGAATGCGGCGGCTGCTTCGACTTGTCTGTCGAGCTCGAGTCGACTTGCGGCACATGTGGCACGGGCGTCTGGCAGTGTTCTTCGCCCGATGTCGTGGCCTGTGTTGGTGATGAGGGTGTTGCCGCGCAGAACAACTGCGGCGGCTGCACGACCCTCGAGACAGAGCCCGGCGGCGACTGCGGAACGTGTGGCGGCAGCTATGAATGTGTCGGGCTCGATACGGTGTCCTGTGTGGGCTCGTCACCTACCAACGCCTGTGACGGTTGTGAAACTCTCGACAATCCACCCGGGACACCCTGCGGCCCCTGCGGCGACGACCGATACGTCTGCTCCGACGAAGACGACAATGCAACCTATTGCTCTGGCGCAACGACCAATGGCTGCGGCGGATGTGCTGAGCTCGAGGCCGAAATCAACCCATTGACCGGTGAAGGCGGCGGCTGTGGCGCCTGCGATACCGGGACCTGGGTATGTGATGGGGAGAACGCAATTGAGTGTGAAGGAGACGAGGGCGAAGAGGTGCTCAACCTCTGTGGCGGCTGTGGCTTCCTATCTCATGATCCGGGCACGGCTTGCGGCCAGTGTTGGTGGGATGAATGGGTCTGCGATGGGACTGAAGCCGTGAGCTGCGAGACACGCGATCGGCCGCCCGCAGACAACAGAGTCGATGTCGTGCTGCCACTCTTTGGCGAGGGCATTACAGAGCTCACCTGGACCGACGACAACCTCTATGTCGTCAGCGATGACCTGCTCGTCCCGGAGGATGCCACGCTGACGATCGAACCGGGTGTCATCGTGAAGTTCGTGCAGAACCAAGGACCAGGCAGCCACGCGGACTTCGTAGTGGAGGGGACACTCATCGCCGAAGGCACTGTCGAACAACCGATCATTTTCACGAGTTACATGGACGACTGCAATGGAGGGGACACGAACGACGACGGGACCAGTGCCCCCGACAGTGGCGACTGGGGCCGTCTGCGCATTAGCGAATCCCCCGACACGCGCCTCGACTATGTTGAGATCTACTACGCTGGCGGAGGAGATGTGTATGCCGGAAGCTGGCGCACAATCACCGATGCCGCCCTGTCCATCGAGGGTTCTCGCGCTCCGGCCCTCACCGAGAGCATAACCGTTGGGTTCAGCCGTGCCCGGGGCATCCGAATCGCCATCGATGGGAACTTCCCGTGGGATTTGGGCAACACACTCGTCTTTGATTCTGGCCTCCAAACGGGCTTCCGGCAGGAGAGCGACGAGACACGCCGGGGAATCGAGATCGTGAGCGGCGGCGGCATGGTCACACTCACGGACGTCGAAGTGAGAGATAGTGGTGTCGAGGGGTTGAACATCAGCACCGACGGTTGGCTCATCATCAACCGGCTGACCTCCGATGGGAATGGTGGCACGGCGGCGGTCCTTTCCACACCGCAATCCATCGACCTGCAAGCGAGTACTTTGCGCGGTCGTCACGCCGGCGCTGATCTCCTTCTGATTAACCGGGCTGGGACGAACAGCACCGTCCGAAACAATACACTGACTGCCGACCTGGGAGCGACGGTTGATGAACGTCCAGTCCTGGCGTTTGTACCGCCCCATTTGGCTGGCGAAGTCGTCAGGTACAACACACTCGAGGGCGCTGAACGCGGAGTCTGGGTTCACGGCGGGACGATTGACACCGCTGTCTCGTGGCCGCCCCACCTGTATGCAGTGCGCGGTGATCTCGAGGTGGACGTGTCGGGGGTGTTCACGATCGCGGCCGGTTCAATCGTGAAGCTCAAAGCTGGTCGGGGCGGTTCAGGCGGTGTCGACGACATTCACCTACAGGTCGGCGGGGTGTTGAATCTGGAAGGAACGGAGGACGAATGGGTCGTGCTCACGAGTTCCCGCGATGACACCATCGGAGGTGACTCCAACCTGGACGGAAGCGACACTGTGGCCAGGGCCGGGGATTGGAGTGCCGTGCACTTCACTGGGCCGGGACGGGGTGTGCTGACACATGTCGAATTGCGATACGCTGGCGGACGGAACGATTCCTGGACTCAACCTGGCCTTGGGTCACTTCGAATCGATGGGACCACCGGACCTGAGATCGACAGCGTTCGGATTCTCGACTCAGTCTCGCACGGACTCAGGTTCCGACCCACCACCGCGTTCGCAGCGACAATCAACGACCTCTACATCGACGGAACAGCCAACTCCGACAGCGCAATCGACATCAATAGCACCCTGGGTACGATTCACGCGACGAATGTCACTATTTTGAACTCAGCCAACTACGGGATCGAACTCAAACACGTCTTTCATCTCGACATCAATGGCTTCTCTATCACCGGTACTGCGGACGACGGCATCGATGTTGTCGACGTCGATACCCTGGTGTTGACCGACGGTGCGATTGACCAAGCGGGTGCCCATGGCATCTTTGTGCACGACCATTCTGGTACATTCACCGACATTCATGTTTCCAACTCAGACAACTGGGGAATCAAATTCGATGCCGGGGTCACCTGCGATGATTGGGTCAACGGGGGCGGGATCACCTTTGAGAACAACGGTACTGGTGACCTCGATGGGTGCGATTTCGTGGTTGACTAGGTAGGGCGCTCTACCTGCGTGTACCTCGGACCTCCCACGCTTGGTCGAGACAATCCGTTAGCGCACATTGGTCGCCAGCATCGGTACTGAAAAACTCGAGATATAGGTGCCCCGACCAGGTGTCGGCGTCGGAGAACTCGACGTCGAGTATGTATGTTTCCTGGCATGAACCGGTGAAGACACCGACAGCGTCGACCGACTCCTCGCAGGGCCACGGATCCTCGGTCATCTTTATGGGTGCACCGCGTACGTCGAGCACGCCATCTCCCAGATCGAAGATCAGGTCGCTAAGGCCAAATTGGCGGGCTATCACCAGATACTCCCCGAAAAACGGCACCCCGCAAATGAAGTTGATTTCGTCACTGCCTACTCCGGGGCTGCTACCCCCGAGGTACTCGAGCTCGAAAGTCCCGTCCCAGATGATGGGGATCTGTTCGGTCTGACAGCAGTGATTGCACCCGTCCCCATCGTCGGAGTCTCCGACGTCGCAGTCTTCATCCAATGCTGCGTCGATGTAGTTGTCGCCGCAGACACTTTCACCGCAGGTTTCGTCTAGGCAAATCGAACGAGGGCTGGCGAGACAGACTTCCCCGTCACTTTGAGGGGTACCAGGGACACAGTCGTCCTTTTCGTCACACGTCTCGGAACCGCTGCACACATCGCCCTGGTTGCACCAGGAATCTCGGGGGGTGTGCTCCCACGAGCCCTCGTCATCCTCTAGATCGTCGCCCTCGAGACAGATATCCTCGGTACAACCCACACCATCTGAAAACGCGGGCGCTGTCCCATTAACGCAACCCGAGCCAACCACGCAGCTCTCAGCACCGTTGCAGTACAGTCCATCGAGACATTTTGAGTCATCTGGGTCCCAGATGAGATATCCCAGGTTGTCTTCATCATTGATACCCTCGCTGCACCCATCCGTTGTGCAGTCGAAGCCATCCGACCAGTCGAATTCGGCGTCCTGGCAGCCTTCTGTGAGGTGACAGACTTCAGCGCCGTTGCAGAACAACCCGTCTTGGCACTCGCCGTCGTTTGGCACATTCCGTACCTCGCCGTCGTTCGAACCGAACTCCACGCAGGAGTCGTCGGTGCAGCGGACATCATCGTTAATCACCGGGTCCGGGCCGTCGATGCAGTCGTTGTCGGCATCACAGACCTCCACACCGTCGCAGAAGAACCCGTTCTGGCACGAGGCGTGGTCGAGCGTGTTCGTCACCTCTCCCGTGTTGGCCGTGTCCCCCTCCTCACAGTCATCGATGGTACAACCCACACCGTCGTCGGTGACCGGGGCGACACCAAAAACGCAGTCGATTTCGGCGTCACAAACCTCGAATCCGTCACACCACAAGTCGTTCT
>CAZDBH010000024.1:0-35048 GCA_964503485.1 uncultured Bradymonadales bacterium
CTGTCGACGAAACTGCTATCTTGGCAGACGGCCTCGGCGGTATTTCGCTACGCTATGCGATGGCGATGGACTCTCGGATCGTCGGTGTGATGGCTACCGGCGCAGACGTCGGTGCATTCGACCAATTCTACGACCTGCAGCAGGACGTCTGGACAAGCGACTACAGCTTTGGTGACCCGGAGGAGCAAGGTGCGTATTGGGAGGCTTTCGAGGCCCGCGACTTCCTCGGTGTGTACGCGCTCGCATCGCTCCGAGATTCGTTCGCCGATCGCAGCTATCTGACAGCAGTGGGAACCGCCGATCCGAGGACGCCCGTCGGCGCCCTCGATCTCTATCGACGAGATCTGCCAGCAGACAACGCGGTTCTCTATGTCTCTGGGTACGAAGGGGGGATGGGGACTTTGGAGCATCTCTTGGCGTGGCGCGTGTTCCTTGCGCACGTCTTCACGGGCCGGCAGTGGGCCGAGCTCATAGCGACCGGCGAATACGAGGGTGGGGACTTGGATGTTCGAGTCGGGGTCGAGACATCGACAACCCTGAGCAGCGTCGAACTCTGGTATGTCCACCGACACAGCGAGCTGGACGATCTCGACTTTCGGGACGCCATTTGGCGTCGAGTTCCCATGACCGAAAAGGAAGGAGGCTACGTCGCAACGGTTACGCCACTGGCAGATAACGTCGCGTACTTTGTTCAGGTGATGGACGCTGAGGATATTTTCGAGGGACCGCTATCAAGCAACATGGGAATCGTATCTCGCTAGCAGATCCTGTGAATGCGGAAGGCGGTCAGTCGGTCGTCAACTTCCAAGCCAGTCAAATGATCGAGTAGCAGCCCAGCGAGGTCGTATTCCCCTGGAGGAATCTCGTTCGGGTCCAAGTCTTCGAGGTCGTCCACGAAACTTGCCAACGCTTCGGCCAACTTGTCGCCTTCCAGCTCTTCCCTCAGCTGCGCAGCGTAGGGGAGCATTTGAACTCGGAGCACCTCGAAAACCGTCTCGGCGAGTCCCCGCTCGCCGATCGTGGTCTCGTGGTGCAGGTTCGGGAGGATCGTGCTGGCTTTGAAGCCGAAATTCTCCTCCACCCATCGGAAATAGGACTGAATATACGGTTCGAAGCCAGTCTTTCCTGTGACGAGCACGATGAAGTAGCAGACCTTCAACAAGTGGCCGAAGTACTCGACCACCGTTGGCGTATCAATGTGGTTGTCGACCGCATCGAGAAGGCTCGAAAACGAGTGTTCCGACCCATTCCGCCAGCGCCGGGGCGGTACGAGATCGCGGCTAATTGCAAGACTATTTGAATCCGGAACACCGCCCCAGACGGTTTCCCAGGCCTCCTGCTCTTCGTGATTCCTCAGCGCAAGATTCAGGTGAACGCCCGCTTTGGTGCCGAGCCACTCCGCCGCTGCTGAAAGGGCCACAAGCGGCTCAACTTTGCCTTTGAAGATCTCTTTGTACTTCCGGCACTGCCCCGCCCCGATTCGATTCAGGCGCAGCACACCAAAACGCGAGAACATCTCTTCATAGAAGAGGGTCCGTTCGTTGTTTCGTTCTCGGGCTGGTGTGGTGTCGAACAATCGCAGCAGAATCGCAGCCTGGGTAAACTTGCCCGAATTGAACTTCTCCTCGAGGAGCGCAAGCACCCGATCCGAGTCGGCAACCGTATCTTCGGCGCCGACTGAGGCGCTCAACAACAGAGTCCTCGTATTCGACAAGTCTTTTTCTTCGAGCTGGCCACCCGGTGGCAGAGCGTCATTGTCGAGGAGCAACCGGAAATAGGCGATAACAGCGCCTTGCACCTGATCGTCATCGAAGTCAGGTGCCTCGAAGTGTTCTCGCTCGCACTCGAGTCGAACAATGGCTTTTGCTATCTCGAAGAACGGATCGGCGTCCGCGTCGGCTTCTAGCGCCTGTTGGACCCGCGGGCACGCTTCTTCGAGAAGCGGTTCGAGATATGTGAAGGGCCGCCCGTAGCCGTTTTTCGCCGGCCCGAATCGGCGCATTACGCTTTTCAGCATCCGGGTTGTTCCCCGTGGATTTCCCTTATGAAGAGCACTGTTGTAAACCTAGCACACGGCGTTGGTCATGACCACTCTCTAAGGCGCGCCGGGCGGATCTGGCGAACTCATAGGCAGATAGTGCAGCTATCTGCGACTTCGGTGGGTTTCCCAGGGCGAACAAGGAGTTGCAAACCAGGTGGACAACCCTGGCGAACCCATAATTCGTCATCGGCAGCTGCTGTGGGCGATGCTCGCCGCCGCGATACCCTCAGCTTGGATCGCGGTGTCCGTCGATGCCTGGCTGGTCCTCGGGAGCTGGAGCGGCGAGCCGATCGCTGCTCAACTGTGGCTGCTCGCACTGTCCGTATCGCTCCCCTTGGCGCTGGGCGCCGCGCTTTCGCTGCGGCTCTTGATCGCGTTGCTGCCGTTTGACGCCGCCCCGCTAAGAGTCTTCGCTTCCCTTCGTTCCTGGCTCTCTGGTGACGACCCGCAACGGGCAGTCTCGGCGACCGCAACATTATTCACGATCGCCATATGGGTGGCCGGATCTCTCGCGATCATGTTCGCATTGACCCTCCTATTCATCACCAGATTTCACAATGGCCGGATCATCGCAGCAGCCCTTGCGGTAGCGACTACTGGGGTTGGGCTGGTCGCCGCCGTCAGCTTCTCACGGGCCGTCGTGCTGGTCGCCGCCGCCCTGGAACGGGTCAAGCTCGGACGGCACCCCAAGCGCTGGTTCTTGTTCTTGATGCTCCTTCCAGTGGTCGCGTTGGCGATCGCGGCAAGTCGCTACTCGCAGACGGTCGAAGCGATTCGCTTCGGGCCCGTGCTCGCTCCGCTCGCGGTCGTGCTGATGACTTACGCGTTGGGCTTTGCACTGTTCCGGCTGTCTCCGAGCCGGGTCCGCGCACTGGCGCTGATTCTGGCGCTCGCTGCCGTGGCGCTGACTGTGGCGGGCGCGAAATCCAACGACTCCGAGTTCCGGCAGGCGGCCTACGCACTCAATGAGTACGGCAGATTCGTCCGACTCCCGCTACCCTTGCTTCAGGGGCTCGCCGACGATGATGGAGATGGCTTTTCAGACGCTTTCGGCGGCGGTGATTGCGACGACGAGGACCCAGCCATCAGGCCGGGAGCGATCGATGTACCCAACAACCAAGTCGATGAGGACTGTAGTGGGGCCGACTTCGAGTTCGCTCTCGACGAGGCACTGCCCTGGGAGTCGACCACGCTGCCGACCTCCCAAGCCTCCCAGGAGCCCGAAAGCCAACCCCAGCCGACCGAGTTGACCTACCAGCGCAACTGGAACGTCATTCTGGTTACCGTCGATACGCTGCGCTACGATCACATGGGTTTCGCGGGCTATCATCGGCAGGATATCTCACCATCGATCGACGCCCTGGCAGCGGCCAGCTTTAGATTCGAAAGCGCCTACAGTATCTCGGCGAAGACGCCGACCGCCGTGCCGCCGCTGCTTGCGAGCCGCTGGCCCAGCGAGATGGATCGATCCTACGACCACTTCACCCGCTATCGAGCCGACAACCTCTTTCTCGCCGAAGTCATGTCGGACAACGGCTATCTGACTGCCGCCTCGGTCAGCCATTGGTACTTTCGGCCTCGCTACGGCTTCTCACAAGGCTTCGAGGATTGGCGCGAATACTGGGTTTCAGGTGACCGGATGGAGCGCGTCCCCACCAGCGAGCAGGTGGCAGACAACGCGATCGCCTTCCTCGACGAGTACTACGCAGAACAGCAGTCGAATCCAGGCGATACACCGCCATACTTCCTCTGGGTCCATTTCTTCGACCCTCACAAACTCTATATCGAACACCACCAATTCGAAGCCGATCACGGTCTCAGCTCGTACGGCAGCCGCTCCATCGACGAGTACGACGGCGAGATACGCTTCACCGACTTTCACGTGGGCAGATTCCTGTCCGTGCTCGACGTGGGCGAAAGACTCGAAGACACGGTGATTATCTTCACATCCGATCACGGCGAGGCCTTCGGCGAGCACGATATGCGCCACCACGGCTGGGATCTGTACGAGCATCAGATTCGGGTACCGCTCACCATTTACCTTCCCGGGGCCCAGCCGACCGACATCCACACGCCAGTTAGCCATATCGACTTGGCTCCCACCATTGTCGATCTCGTAGGTGACACCATCCCAGACTCTTTTCGAGGACGATCACTTCTGCCAGCCCTCGCACGGGGGGTTGAGCCCGAGCCACTTCCCGTCTTCACCGAGATGCCCCGCGGGCCGCACAACTCAGCCAAACGGAGCTTCCGGATGGGGGACTGGAAACTGATCCATCATCCAGCAGGAGATCGCTACCGCCTCTTTGACCTGAGCAACGATCCGGGTGAAGAGCACGACCTGTGGCGCGAAAATCCCGACGAGGCAGCGCGACTCCGACACGCGTACGAGGTCTTTGTCGGGACCCAGCTCGACCAGGTACCCGCACACGGCGAGTAACACTTTTACCCACAAATGCCTACATTTTGGACGGTCCGACCGCTTGTGCTAATCGTTGGTAGATGCGCATGTCTAGGATTCTGATAGCCGTTCTGCTCGTACCTTTGACGAGTTGTGTTTCCTCGCAGCCGGTTCGGGATTTCGACTGGCCGGCCGAGTCCGGACTGAGCTACACAATGAGGCTGGATACGATTGGTATCCGAAGTAGCATGACCGTCGATCTGTTCGTACAGTCTACTCGGCCACTGCCCAACCCACTGACACTTCAAATCCCCAGTCATTGGGCAGGATTCGACGATCTGGACCAAGACATCGAGGTCGGGGGAGCTCACGGTGAGGTCGGCCCATTGACGGACCGCAGGATGGGCTCTCGCCTGCTTGTCGAACACAACGGCGAGACGTCGATCAGAGTGAGATACCGGATCGTACCGAGGTACCAGCAACTAGCTCGCCCCAGCCGCTTCCACGCGGTCGGTGGCCCAGACTACTTGGTTGCCTATGGACGAAACCTGTTCATTTGGCCAACCCATCTGAATCCCGAATCGCAGGGCCTCGAATCGAGGGTCGACATTCGCTTCGAGAATGGACCGAACGGGACCCAGTGGGCGACCACTTTGGGTTTCGTTGCGCCCTCCGGAGCACTGAACGACCTCGATCCGATTCACGTGCTCGACTCGGTCTACCTCGCCGGGCGAATGCGGATTCGGGAGTCGACACACGAGGACATCACGGTAGTCATCGATCCGCAGCTCGGTTCGGTCGAAGACCAGATTCTACCCCTGCTCGAGCGGATCACCAGTTACGCAAGCGCCCGATTCGGTCAGACCCCAATTGAGACGAGCGTGGTTTTCGCTCTGAGGCGCGAGGATGACCGACTGGTACTCACAGGCAGCGGCCGTCCGGGCGGTATCGTCGCCGAAATGGGGGAAGCTGCACGTCCTAATCAAGCGTCCATGGCGCTGCTGATCGCTCATGAGCACCTACATCGATACATCGGAACGTGGATGCGTTTCGCTGTAGAGGACGAACTGTCGACCCTCTGGTTCAAGGAAGGCGTTGTCGACTACCTGGCCGCCCAGTTTGCGATTCGGTCTGGCGCCATTCCATCAAACGCGTTTACCGCTGAGCTATCGGACGTACTGACAGAGTATCTGACGCGTTCGAGCGCCCTCGAGACCCTGCCCAGAGACGAGTCGACCTTCTGGCACAACCCTGGGCTCCGTCGGCTGCCGTACAGCCTCGGATTTCTGGTCGCACTCAGGCTCGACACCTTGCTACGCCAGCAGGGAGACTCGCTGGAACGAGCCGTATTGGACCTGCTGCAGGAGAATGCCGGCCAGCGTCGAGTGTCGATGGCTGACCTACGGGCCCACTTCGAGCAACGGCTAGACGAGGATCTGGACCCCATATTCGCGGCCTGTTCACTCGGTGGAAGCCCTATTCCCGTTCGTGACTGGCTCGCCGACCTCGAACTCAGTCTGCGCCCGCTCAACCAGGCGGCCCATTACTATGGCGTCGAGTTTGACGTCCATCGCGATGGTCGGTGGTGGGTAACAGCGGTCGATCCAATGGGGCCGGCGGCGGGTCTACCGATCTCGGCGGGGGACCGCCTCGTCGGAGCGCCGTCCTTTCCCAGCTCGGGTGTGGGTCGTCTCGTCGTCGAACGGAACGGCAGGCAGCTCGCCGTGAGAATTCCGGGAGTTCCGGGCGTCAGGCGTGTATTCGGCGTACAAGATGACGGCGAGACGCTCGGCCGGCTGATGAGATGGTAGCCTATGGACCGATCTGGTCTTCGGGGTTACGATGGTCGAATCAATTGGAGAGCTCCAGATGAAACACTTTGACGACTTCGACCATCAAGAAAGTGCAGACATGACCTACGGCGGGCAGCAGGAGTACTGCAAGGCCCTGGCTGGCGGTCCGGATCTCACAGACCATTCAATAACGGGCGATTGGACCGCCGACGAAGATTGAATCAACCCGACCCCTCGAGCCACCTCGGCAGTGCGTGACCATCTCCATTTTGTAGTTCTCCTACTTCTATTGATAGGCGGAACCGTCGCCTTTGGTGCAATGACGGTACCTCGAGCCGATCCGGTCCTCTACGTCTGTTTCTACCTCGGTTGCTTCGTACTTCTCTTGGGAATCGTGTTTACGGGTCGTTCCTTCTTGAGCACGCTGCCGGTCAGTAAGCTCAGCTTCCTGGTGGTTGGAGTCGCTGCGCTATTGCGTCTAGGAGCGCTGCTGGCACCCACCTCACTCTCCGACGACGTCCACCGCTACGCATGGGATGGTGCCCTGGTGGTCGCCGGGGAAAATCCCTATCGAGAGATTCCGAGCGACCACCTAGATCACAGCGAGCATCAGGTCGACAGCTACGAATTGCTCAATTCGCCCGAGTTTTATTCGATCTACCCACCCATCGCGCAGGGGATCTTCGCGGCCGGGGTGATCGGATCACAATTGTCGGGAATTCCAGCCGATCGGTTTGTACGGGGCCTCTTGGCTTTGATTGATCTCCTCACGATCGTCTTGATCGTGGCAGTGCTCGGTCAGCTGCGAAAACCACTCGAGGCCGTGGTGCTCTACGCCTGGAATCCGTTGGTGGTTTGGGAGGTGGCTGGAGGAGGCCACACGGAGGCCCTCATGTTACTGTTTCTCATCGCGGCTGTCCTTGCCACGCTGAAGAAACGCCCAGTTTGGTTGGGACTCGCGATCGGGGCAGCAGCCCTCTCGAAACTGACGGTATTGGCCGTAGCGCCGATCATGGGATGGTACCTACTGCGGGTGCGAGGATTGCGAGCCGCGATGACTGCGGCGGCGGTTTCATGCGCCATGATCGCTCTCGGTTACACCATTTTTTGGTTCCCCGAGCTGATCGAAAATACAAGAGAGTCGCTAGCGCTCTACTACGGACACTTCATCTTCAACGCCCCGATCTTCGACTTCAGCCGCTGGATACTGGGCTATCGTGAGGGTGTGACGCCGGACGTGGCCCACCTTGTGGTGCCGTTCTTTCAAGCGATCCTGCTGACCACACTCGCTGTGGCCATGTGGCGGGTCGATCGACACCGCAACAGGGTGGCAGCTGGTATCTATGCCGTGCTCATTTGCGCGCTGCTTTTCACCCCGGTCTTCCACCCGTGGTATCTACTGCCCGCGCTTGCGATGGCCGTTCTCGCCGGAGCTTGGTCTGCGATTGCTCTGAGCGCACTCGTGTGTTTGAGCTATTTGGCGTACCTACCGGCCGCCGACGGCAGGGTCTCTGGCCTTGTCATAGCGTTACAATACGTCCCCTTCGCCGTATTGCTGGCAGTAGACGGGTTCCGGTCGGTTCTGACGCCAATCATGCGCAGCAGAGCCGCCCGAAAGTACAAAAACATCGCGTCCCATATCGAAGACGAGGCATCAGTTCTCGATATCGGTGCCGGCGAGGGCTACGTCGGGGAGCAAGTCGCCAGGCGAGGAGCTGCCGTTCACCTTGTCGATGTGTCGCAGAGCAACCAAACCAGCCTCCCGCACACCAAGTACGACGGTGCGACCCTGCCATTCGATGATCGGAGCTTCGATATCGGTCTGCTGGGATACGTCCTCCACCACTGCGAAGATCCCCGGGCGGTGCTGCGCGACTCAGCTCGAGTGTGCAAACGACTGCTCGTAATGGAATCGGTCTACGAGAGTAGATTCGATCGAGCCCTTCTGACCTTTCTCGACCACTTGGCCAACTCATTTCGAGGTATCCCCATCGAGAGATTGCGATTCGATACCGTGCAGGGCTGGAAGACTGTGTTCGAACAACTCGGGTTAGAAGTGGTCGAGGAAAGGCGCCTGGGTTGGTTTGTTCACAAGCACATCCTCTTCGTTCTAAACGTTGAAAAAACCACGGGCTTGACCCCGAGAACCCACGATGCGACTTTGTTAGTTCCGTGAGAATATGGTAAGAAGATCGTCACAGTACCGTTAAGGGTGGCATTGTTCTGCGAGAGGTTAGGTGCTGCCGCACCGGGATGCTTGACCCCAAGTGGGCCTGGGGAGAGCATGAGGAGCGATAATTGATGACTTGGAATGGCAGGTGGTGCGATCCCATGAGTTCGAACAGATCGGTGCAATTTTCCTCGAAAGTGATCCCGGCACTTCTTTTCTCCTTCGCGTTGTTGGTAGCAGTCCCTTTTGCCGCCGCGCAGGATGAGTTCGAGGAACTCGAAGACCTCGATCCGGTAGAAATTCCAGAAGACGATGTGGGTACTCCGGCCGATGAGCCGATTCAACCCCCAGTATCAGATACTGCAGATGAGCCTCCGACCGGTGAGCCCGACGACGAACCCGTACGCAGGGAATCAGCGTTCGCTCCTCAAACCGGTAGCACAGAGTCGCCCGAGTATCAGCTGAGACTCCAGGAACTCGAAGATCGGGTCAACGATCTAAAGGAACAGATCTTCCGCTCACGAAGTCGCCTCGTGCTGTTGCGTGAGCGCGTCCTCGGTACCCGAATCGGCGGTTCCCAGGCGATCATCAAACATGTCAACGACATGAGCGCCACGTTCACTCTCGAGCAGGTGATCTACAGTCTGGACGGGAACCAACTCTACTCGGCCACGAACGACGATGGTGAGTTGGACGATCGAGACGAAATGGAAGTCTATAATGGTACGATCCTTCCGGGTCCCCACAATGTCTCGGTTGAGATGATTTTCGTCGGCAACGGCTACGGCCTCTTTAGCTACCTCGAAGGATATCGGGTACGGACCCGTTCGAGTTACGCTTTCACGGCGGAGGACGGCAAAGTCGCCGAATTGAACATAATCGCCTTCGAGGACGGTGGTATCAACCAGCCGATCGAAGAAAGGGCGAGTATTCGTTACGAACTCTCGTTCGTCGACGCTGTCGCTGTGGAGGAATAGCCGTGCGCAGCACACGTTTTCAGTGTGCGGTGATCCTCGCAGCTCTTGCAGTATTCGCGTCGACCGCACACGCCCAAAGCCCAGCTAGTCGGCTCCAACAAATCGAGACCGACATCGAGACGGTCGCCCAGCGACTCAACCTAGTTCGAACCACCTTCGTGGCTCCAGTCATGGGCGGCGGCGAGTATCTCACAGAAAACAGGCTCGCCGACGGACGGTTACTCTTTCTGTTGGGCGACTACCTGCGGGCTTCGATTGTCTTCATGGACATCGTTGAGAATACGGGGAACCGTCGTTCGCGGAGCTTCCAAGACGCTCGCTTCTACCTAGGTGAGAGCCTCTTCGGCGCCAGGAACCTGGCCGCCGCGAGAGGATTCTACGAAGAGATCGCCGAGGATCGAGGCGATCCCCACTATGTCGACGCCCTCAGAAGGTTGCTCGAAATCAGCTTCATGACGCGCCATTACGATGGGGTCGACGAAGTCTACAGCGCCCTCCGCGCTGACCGCGAGGCCAGAAACCGCCCGGATGTCATCTACATCGGGGGCAAGACACTCTATTTTCAGGGTGACTACGTCGGTGCCGTCGGTGCCTTCTCGGATGTCCCACCAGACAGCCTCGAATACGTACAAGCACAGTACTTTCTCGGGACAACCTATGTCCAAATGGGCGAATGGGATCGCGCGATCACCTCCTTCCAGACGGCAAGGGAGCAGGCCGGCGACTCTGAACACCCGGAGTCGGGCCAGATCAGAGAGTTGGCGACCCTTGCGGTCGGCCGCGTCCACTACGAACTCGGTGACACCCTGAGCGCTCGTGACGCATACCAGTCTGTTTCGAGAGACAGCGATCTCTACGACACGGCTCTGTATGAGATGGGCTGGACCTACATAATCGAAGAACGCTATCGGGATGCGCTACAGACACTCGATATCCTGCTGTTGGCGGTTCCAGATAGTCAGTTCCGACCCAACGCTCAGCTTCTGCGCGGCGATCTGCTCATTCGCATGTCTCGCTATCAACAGGCCCTCACAATCTTCGACGCGACGGTCGAGCAGTTCACGCCCCTGGCGGAGCAATTGTCGATGGTCATCCAGCGAGACGGCACTCCAGACGAATACTTCGACGCACTGGTCGACTCCGCATCTGCGAGTTTGTTACTGCCGAACCTGGCCCGCGAGTGGGTCGAAGACGACGAAAGCATGCACCGCGCTCTCGATTTGGTGCAGGATCTCGAATTCCAAACGAGTGAGGTTCAGGACTCACAAGAGATCATCGAAGATCTGCGGGTCGTCCTCAATTCGTCCAGCCGCATCGACGTGTTTCCCGAGCTTCGCGACGGGTACGGTCAGGGGCTCGAACTCCAAATTCAGAGTATGCGCTACGCGTCCCGACTGCTCGAGGCGGAACGCGAACTCATTCTCCCCTCAGTGCCCCAAGCTGCCAGAGCAGGCTACGAATCAATAAGAGAACAACGCCGAGCACTGTGGGCGCAAATTGCTTCGATGCCCTCGACGTTCGAGGAAATGGCGGCACAGGAAGCTGCCGTCGAGCAGGATTTGCAGGCCATGGAGATGGAAGTGTTTCGTCTCGGCTACGAAATCGAAAGCCAAAGAGCACAGCTTACTGCCCTACGCCTTCAAATCCGCGAAGAGCACGCCGCTGGATCCCGCACGGCTGAGGAATTTCAAGCCGGCAATCAACAGTTAGACCTCTTTGAAGGAGAACTGGAACAACTCGAGACCATTCGCGACACGATGCGACAAGAATTGGAACGACAGCGCTTGGCGACCGGACTGGGAAGTGTGGCCGCCGGAAGCCAGGAAGAACTTCAACAGCAGTTTCGCGAGTTGGTGTCCCGGGAAGTGAGTTCCCTCGCAGGGTTCCGGAGCGGTGCTAGCGACTCAGCGTCTGCACAACTCAGCACGGTCGATCGGCTCCGGCGTCGTCTTGACTCGGTGGTCGGTGACCTCGACATGTTCTTCGTCGACCTAAATCAGGTTGTGGATGATCAAACACGGAATATTCGGCGCCAAATCGACGTCGAGAACGCAATGTTGCAGGACTACGACCGCCAGCTTCGCGAGTTCGGAGTAAGCGGTCAGGGTCTAGCCGGTGAAATCGCCTTCTCGAACTTCATTGACGTCCAGAATCAGTTCAACGAGCTGATCTTGCGGGCCGATGTGGGAATAATCGATGTCGCTTGGCGCGAGAAGGAAGACCGGACAACCCGAATCAACTCGCTCTTCGAGGAGCGGAATCTACAGCTTCGGGTTCTGGACTCCGAGTTCCGAGAGGTTCTTGAAAGTGACTGACGCGTCCAGAGATCGACACAAACCCGCATTCGAGACCGTGCTACTCCTCCTCTTCGTCTTCTTCTTTGCGAGCCCGGTACTGGCTCAACCCGAGGATGAAGCGTCCGGCGAAGAAAACACTGAGTCCAACGAAGAAGCCGCTCCGGCCGATAGTGAACCACAAGAACCGGTGCCGGTCGAAGAGGGTTCCGACGATCAGACCGCTCCTGCCGAAGAGGCCTCAAACGAGGGCGAGGGCGACTCGCAGGAAAGTGGCGACGGTTCTGCAGAAGGCGCCGAGGGTTCCGCAGAAGGCGGCGATAGCTCGGAGGAAGGAGGCGAGGGCTCGTCGACCGAGTCGTCGCTGAGTGACGATCCCTCCGAAGCCCTCGGTGAAATGCCCGAGGAGGACTACCAGCCGCCCGATGCCGCGCGAGGATTGGCCGAGCCAATTCCCCGTCCATCCGCGGCAGGTGAGGATGTATTAGAGGAGATCGAGCGCTTTGAGCGGGCGCTGCGCTCTTTCGAGAGTGAAGTGGTCGAGTACCGCGACGATATCTCTCGCTTGGTTCGACTCGAGTACGAAGGAAGGCGCAGAGACCTTCACAGCGTGTACGATCGCGAGATCGACACCTTGAGAGACGAGGAGCGCAATCTTCGCCTTGGAGCAATCGAGCGTCTAGAGGAATTCGTTCGACGCTATCCACGCCATGCCCCCGAAACGCCCGATGCCATGTTCAGACTGGCAGAGCTGTACTTCGAGAAGGAGTCGGATGACTTTGTCGCGGCAGACGAGGAGTACGCGCGCCTGCTCGATTTATACGACCTCGGCGAGCTAGCCGATGTCCCAGATGAGCCGCAAAAGGACTACTCCAGTACGGTCTCGTGGTTCCAACGTGTCATTGTAGACTTCCCCGACTACCGCCAAGTCGATGGCGCCCACTATCTGATGGGGTATGCCCTGCTACAGATGGGGCAAGAGGACGTGGCGGTCGAGTCCTTCCGAGCCCTTGTTCGCGATTTCCCTGACAGCGATTTCGCACAGGAAGCCTGGGTGCGGGTGGGTGAGTATCTGTTTGAGTTCAACGAGTACGAGGAAGCGGCAGCCGCATACACGCACGCACTCGAATATGGTTCCGAAGGGCGACTCTACGACGAAGCACTCTTCAAGTTGGGTTGGGCGCACTACCTAGGCAACTACTATCAGGAGTCGCTCGACACATTCGTCATACTCATCGACTACTACGAAGAAGCCGACGACGTATCCGGCGCCCTGAGGGAAGAGGCGCTTCAGTACATGGCTGTTGTCCTCGCTGAAGAGGACTGGAATATCGACGGCGAGCGCGATCTGAACGCGGGCCTGCCACGAGTTAGCGAACAACTCGTGACCGGAAAGCAGTGGGAGCTCGACGTTCTCGACCGCCTCACCGCTGTCTGGTTCGACAATGAGAGCTATCCTCTGGCCATCGACGGGTTCAACTACGCCATCGAGAACTGGCCGACGGACCGAAAGAACCCCGAGCGGCACGAACGCATCGTCGCAGCGCTATCCCGCATGCGAGAGTACGATGATGCCTTCAGCGAGCAGCTCCGTTTCGGAGAACTCTACGGCACCGAGAGCGAGTGGTACGCCTCCCAAGAGGAGCAGGCCAACATTCAAGCGATGGCGTACGCAGACGAACTCGTTCGGACAACAGTTCTGGACTCTGCTCGCTACTACAACCAGCAAGCCGATTTGCTTCGCGACCAATCGCTTCAAAATCCTGAGCTCGAGCAGGGCGCCATCGATGCGTACCAGATCGCGGCGACGGCCTATCAGAACTTCCTTCAGCAATACCCCGGCGACCGAGAGGCCTACGAGGTCCGATTCCTCTACGCACAGGCCCTCTACTACAGCTTTGAGTTCATGACTGCGGCGGAACAATACGAGCAAGTCCGGGCCCTCGAAGGCCCGCGTCAAGAACTTGCTGGCTACCAGGTCGTAAAGAGCATCGAGGCGGCTCTGCTCGACGAAATCGGAAAGGGAGCGGTCGAAGCATACGCCCTGCCGACATTCCGAGGCGATGACGAACCCGATCCCGACAGGGAAGAAGTTCATGAGGGTGGCCCCTTGCCGCTTCACCCTCTAACCGAGACGCTAATCGGTGCCTACGATGCCTACGTCGAGTTGGGGCTCAATCCCGAGGATGATCCGACGACACAGGGTCGATTCGCATTCCTCGCAGGCAAGACCTACTTCGATCACAACCAGATGGAAGACGCACGAGCGCGCTTTCAAGCCATGCTCGATAATCCTGTCTACCGCGCCCAAGAGGAGGCACTGCTCGCCGCCTCGCTCCTTATCGAGTCGTACCGCATGGAGGGCGACTTCGAGAACATGGCGATGTGGGCAACGCGAATCAGCGAACTCGACTTTGGCGGTGAAGACATCGACCGGGAGTTCCTGGAACAGTTCATCGAAGACGCCAATACGATGCGCGTTGGCGCCGCGTTCCTTCAAGCAGAGCAACTCTTTCAGGGCGAGGAATATGAAGCGGCTGCCCTCGAGTACGTCCGCTTGGTGAACCAGAATCCCGAAAGTGAATTTGCTGCCGCAGCTCTGAACAACGCAGCGGTCGCCTGGGAGCGCGAACAGCGTTACGAGCCGGCCATGCAGCTCTATCAGCGAGTTGTATCCGACTATCCCGATTGCGATTTCGTAGCGGACGCGCTCTATCGTGTGGCAGTCAACAGCCGCCGCTTTTTCGACTTCGAGCGGGCCACCAACACCTACATTATTCTATCGCAGCGCGACGATGTCGAAGAGGAGCGAGCCCGCTCTGCACTCTTTGCTGCAGCAGAACTGCAACAATTCAGCGGTAGGTTCGTTGACTCAGCCCAAACCTACGAGCAGTTCAACGACACCTTCCCCGAGGACGAAAACGCCCCCATCGCACTTTATCGGGCCGGCCTCATGTACGAGCGCGACGAGCGCTACACCGAAATGGAACGGGTCTGGCGGCTGATGCGGCGCGATTTTGGGCGCATGCGAGCCACCGAGGATATCCCTATCGATGCCATGTACGTCGACACGCTTCGACGGACCGCGGACTATTACGCAGAAGTGGCGTTCGACGAACGCGAAGCATCGCGGATGTACAACGATGTCCTCGACGAATTCTTTCGTCGAAACACAGGTGACGTCGAGAGCACCTACTCGGCAGGTAAGGCCCGCTTCTGGCTGGCCGAGAACGCCTTCGCAGAATGGGCGGAAGTGCAGATTCAAGGAAGCGTGGCCCGGCAGCGGAACATTGTTGGCGAGCAGATTCAGGGAATCCCGCCTCTCGTGGAGGGCTACACCCAGATCATCGAGCTAAACAGCGCGGAATGGACCTTGGCTGCCTACTATATGGTTGGAAGGGTCTACCAGGCGTTCGCTGATAAGCTGTACGCGGTGCCGATACCTGACGAAATCGCCGACGACGAGGATCTTGCCTTCGCCTATCAGCTCGAGTTGGAGGACGTCGCAAGTCGCTTCGAGGACGAGGCTGTGGCCAACTGGCGCGTCGCTATGGAGGTTGGAAGTCAGAGTGGACTCGTCAACGAATGGACGATCAGCACAATCCGGGAACTCAACCGCTACCTTGGCTCCGAGTTTCCCCTCTTCAAGGAAGAACCCGATTTCGTTCAACACAACGTAATCTCTCCCATGCCGATGATGACCCTCACCGGTTCTGCTACTATGGAAGCACCTTTTAACGAAGACCTCTATAGGGTCGGTACCCACTATTTCCCCCCAGATTCTGTGGAAGATCTCGACGACTCTCCCGTCGAAGACTTGGATGATGGATTTGACAACCTCGACGACGAGCAGTTCGATGACCTCGAGCCACTGGAAGACATATAAAATGAAGCGATTCACACGCCTCAATATGCTTTTGGCTTTGTGTCTAGCGGCTTGCGGTGGTACCCAAAACACATCGAACGATGCGCAAATTCAGGTGGCTCCCCGGGATGCAGCCACCCCGAGAACCGCGACTCCCACACCCGTTGTCCCCCAGGTCGATCCCGCTGTCTCATTCGAGCGGGCAATGCGAGCTGCACAGTCAGGTCGCGCCTCAACTGCGCGCACCGAGTTCGAGACGCTGCTGGGCGATGAAACCTATGGTTCCCTAGCCGCCTACAACCTCGGCGTTTTGGCCCAGTCCGAAGGGGCGCTGTCCGAGGCAGCTCGCTACTACGACCAGGCGCTGACGGCGGATCCGACGATGGGCGCCGCGCTGATGGCCTTGATTAGAATCGAATTGAGTCAGAACGACTTCGACGGCGCCAATCTGGCCTACCAGCGTTCGCTCAGCCGAAGTCAAAACGATCCGGGAATCCGTGCCGCAGGGCTACTCATCGCCTTGCACCGGGGCAACTTCGAGGCTGTCATTCGCGAAGCCAGAGCGATCCTTATTCAAGACGAGTCGAACATCGACGCACACTACGCCCTTTCATCAGCATACTATGGATTGGGCCAAACAGAGCTCGCACGGCTGGTGCTGGGTGAGGCCTTGCGACGGGATCCGGATCGTGCCGACCTCTTTCTGCTACAAGCGGACATCCAAATGGAGCAAGGCTCCGACGTCGCCGCAATTCAGAGTCTGCGGGACGCCCTCAACGTCGATCCGAATTTTGTGGAGGCCCTCAACAATTTGGGTGTCTTGCTCCACCGGGCACGCAACGATCGCGAGGCCATTCGTCACCTGGAGTCCGCTATTCAGCTTCGGCCAGATTTCGCCGAGGCCTATCTCAACCTGTCGAACGCATATAAAGGTGAAGGGCAGCTGATCGAAGCCGAACAAGCGCTGCGCCGCGCCCTCGAAGTTCGCCCTTCTCTGGGTCAGGCTTACTTCGGGCTCGGCCTGCTCTACCTCGACACCGAGTTCCCTGGAATGACCCGCACCGAGCGACTTCAGGCAGCCGTTGACAACCTCAATCAGTACCGCGATCAGATGCGATCGGCGCTGCCCCGTGACGATCCGGCCGAGGAGTATATCAACGAGGCCCTGGCAGCTATCGAGGCCGAAAGGCAGCTCGAGGCGAGTGGTTCGAACAGTGGTTTCGACGACGACGACGGCTTCGACGACGAGGAGTTCGAGGACGAGTTCGAAGACGATGGCTTCGAGGACGACGAGTTCGAGGATGACGGGTTCGAGGACGAGGAATGGGACGACGAGGAATGGGACGACGAGGAATGGGAATAATGCATAGCACGTCGACTCTCAATCACACTCCCACTCGGCCTAGGTGGCTCTTAGCTCTTTGCGCTTCCGTGATGATCGTCCTCTTTGGCGTGGTCGCGCTGGCTCAGCGTGGCAACAACAGGATCTTGGTGTTGGAAGAAGAGATCGTCGAGGGCCGAATCGAGAAGCCGGAAGCCTTTTACATTCTTCAGCCGACGAATCTGAACTACGAACACGTCGAGTTGCAAGAGTCGTTCATCCCCGAGTTACTGGACACTGTCCGGGAATCACCCTTCAAGCCCTCGTCGAGACATTGACAGACGGCCCTTTCTTGGTGTTATTACGAATGCATGGTTGTTGTGTGAAGGTGGAAACGAATGCAATCAAAGTTCTAGTCAGTGGCAATTGCCTGTGATATAGAGCTGACCCTGCCTCGGACGCACGCGTTTCGGAGCAGGACAAGAGGGCGACGCCACATTGTTTGGGCCAGAGACCTTGGTGACAGAAGAACCCTTCATCCTAGAGCTGGAGCGAAGTTCGACGGTCCAGCGAAATAGGTGTCCGAAACTGGGAAAAGATTGAGGCCGGTTGCACAAGAGAACGGGCCATTTCTATTTTAGTAGATGAGGTTTGAGAGATTTGAGCCATAGGGGCTCAGGTACCAGACCCCACTCCAAGGAGTAATGTCGATGGGCGCGATTGCCGAGGCTTTCGACAAAGGTGGACCCTGGATGTATTCCATCCTCGCGGTTTCCGTGTTGGCCATTGGATTGATTATTGAGCGATTCATCTTTCTGTTCTTCAAATACAACATTAACGCACAAGCGTTTATGGCCCAGATTCAGAAGCTGGTTATGGCGAATAATATCGACCGTGCCATCAAGCTCTGTAATGCGGCGCCGTCGGCTGCTCTGCCGAAGGTTGTGAAGGCAGGTCTCACCCGTGCGAACAAGGGGGAGATTGAGATACAAAACGCTGTTGAGGAGGCGACTCTAGAAGTCGTCCCGCAGATTATGAAGCGTACCCCTGCCCTCCAGGCATTGGGTAACATCGCAACGCTTCTGGGTCTCCTGGGAACGATCATCGGTCTGATCAACGCTTTCAAGGCGTTGGAGAGTGACCAGGTCGCGGTCGAGGATCGCCAGAAAGTGTTGTCCCAAGGTATCTCACTTGCAATGAACACGACGGCTTTCGGCCTCATCGTGGCTATTCCTTGCATGTTGGCACATCTTTTCTTGTCAGGAATGACAAAGAAGATCGTCGATGAGATCGACCAGCATTCGGTGAAGCTCGAGAACCTCTTGGTTTCCCGTGGAAAAGGCCTAGCCAATCCACTTGATAGCTAAACCGACGCAGTCAGCAGCAGTGGAGCTCAAAGAATAGCTATGGCTCGACGACCATCAGATAGACTCAGCAGTAAGATGCCGGATGAGATAGAGCTTAATCTAGCTCCCATCATGAACGTCGTGATGATTCTCATTCCGCTTCTGCTTGTTAGTGCGAGCTTCCTCATTGTCGCTACGCTCGAAGTGCACTCTCCCAAGAATGCACAGTCGGTTAATCCGCCCGAGGACGAGCAACCCGAGGAAGTTCCGGTACCCCGTGTCTTGGTAGCGATTACCGAGAATGGGTTCACAATCAGTGACCTACGCCAGTCTCCAGCATTCCTCGCCTCCGGGCTAGGTGCTCCGATACCGGAGTGCCAGGGAAGTGCACCAACGGAGCCCGGTCAGGTTCCGGTAACCATTTGTACGAAACCGAATGCACCCGCAGGTTCAGCGCTGCTTCATCGCCTGAACTACCGTGGATTGTATAATCGGCTCGTCGAAGTGTACCGACAACCAGATTGGACGGCGCGGTGGGACGGAAGCAATTCAATTATCAATCTCGTCGCCGATCGGGAAGTTCCTGTGGAGGTGGTCATCAGAACGATGGACGTCGCCCGGTTTTTCCTTGAGAATGATCGCTACGATGACGAAGAAGGGTTTAGGCAAGCTCGGTACCGTCGAGAGGAGGACACCCCGGTGGCTCTCTTCCACGATCCCGTACTCTTGCTACCCCGATCGGCAGCTGAGTGAAAGCGGGCTAATGCACGTGAAACTTAGCAAGGCATACTTAAATGGCTGAGCAAAAACCCCAGGTAGCCGGATTTTCCCTCGAAGAAGAGGAGAAAATCCTTGAACAACGCTATCACAAGGCGAAACGCGGACGCATGACCAAAAAGAAGGTCCAGGCGTCCTCGGGAACACTCAACATCAACTCGATGATGGACTTGATGACCATCATCCTCGTGTTCCTCCTCGTCAGCTCTAACGAGCAGAGCGTTAAACCCGAGATGTCCGACGAACTCTTCATGCCGTGGAGTACGGCTAGTGATGAGGTCGAGGACGCAATGACCATCACAATTTCGCAGCAAGCGGTTCTCGTTAACGACGAAATCGCTGTCAGCATCCGTGATGGAGACATCCCAGAAGGGAAACGGGTCAGCGCGACGAGCCCAATCATCCCAGATCTACAAGCCGCAGTTGAAGACGTCCTACACGTCGAGGAACAGTGGGCAGTCCGACGGCAAGACGTCGGAAACACCGTGGTGACCATAATCGCTGACCACGGCACGACCTATCAAGTTCTCACATATGTGATGATGACGGCCTCTGCGGCCGGTATTCAAGAGTTCAAGTTCGCTATACTTCAACGGAATGATGGCCAACTGTGGAACGAGGGAGACGGCTAATAACGCCGATTTGCGATCCGTGCAGTACCCGGTCGCCAGCTCAACCTCAACAGTTTAGACCTGAGCCCGTTGTGCCGATATAGTAGGGCGAGTTTAGGTTGTCATGATTGCGGAGTCCGTGTTGAGCACTAAAGGATCGCGAGTGTATGGCTACGGCTGAGTCCCGAAAAATCCTTCGAATTGGCGTCATCCAAAACGGCACTATCATTGAAGAAAGACTGCTCCGCAAACGCGAAGCAGTGACCGTTGGATCCGCTTTCAAGAATACGTTCTGTATCTCCGCTCCAGAGGTCCCGCAACACGTTCAGCTCTTTGACGTCAAGGGTGGCAAGTATCTGCTCCACTTTGACAAACGAATGACTGGGCGCGTTTCCGTCGGCCAAGGCGTACATACGCTCAAGAGTTTGCGAGAAAACGGCAAAGCGGTCAGCCGGGGTAAATCCTGGGTCATCGAGCTCGATGATCGCTCACGCGGTAAGGTTGAATTGGGAGACGTGATCTTCCTCTTCCAATTCATTACGCCCCCACCCGCTCGGCCGGCGCCTCAGCTCCCTGTCGCACTCCGCGGTGGCGCGCTTTCCTTTCTAAACAACACAGTCGAGCTCTCCGGCATGTTCGGAGTCGCTTTGCTACTGTCGATGTTGACGCAGGTGGGTTTCGTTACCTACCTCGTTCTGGAAGTTCCGCCGCCTCCTCGGCCTACCGGGGTAAGCGATCTTCCAGATGAGATCCGGATGATCCTCACTGAGAGTGAGGAGCAAGAGGCGATTGAAGTCCCCGACCTCGAGCAGACCGAGGTCGCTGAAGCAAACACTGAGTCCGCGGTTGAGCAGGTCGAGGAAGTCGAAGAGGACGTCCCCGAGCAAAGAGATCGGGCCCAGGACGAGGATCGTCCCCCCGCCAATCGAGAAGCGCAGCTAGAGATGGCTAGGGACAGAGTCAGAGATGTCTCGGTGTTTGGCGCTCTGACCTCGTCGGACGAGGGTATCGGGGATCCGATGTCCCAGGTGTTCAACATGACCGACAGGCGCGTGAGTCACGTAATGCGTCGCCAGCAAGCGCTCGGAGAGAGCGGGTTGGCCAGCCGCGGCGGGACCATCGGCAGTTCCGACCCAAGCAGCGAAGGAAGCACCATCGACGTTGAAGTCGGGGGAAGCCGAGCACGGGATCGTGCCGAGAATGTCGAGGGAGCTAGTGACCGCGAACGGGTTCGGGTCAACGCCAACATTCGTCAATCACGCACTCAAACCGCGGGAAGCGGTGCCATGGATGCGGATTACCTGAATCGCGTGCTACGTCAGAGAGTCCGCGATGTCCGGCGCTGTTACGAACGTGTCCTGCCCGACAATCCCGATCTGGGTGGTCGAGTCAGATTGCAGTTCGTGATCAACGAACGCGGCCGAGTTGATGACCCCAGACTTCTCGAGAACGAGGTCGGTGACCAAGTGGGCGACTGCATCATCGGGCGGGTCCGCCGCTGGCGCTTTGACGCCCCCGACGGTGGCAGTGTGACCGTTCGGAAGACCTTTATTCTCTCGCCGGCTGGGTAAATCGAAAAGTTGGACGCTCCAAGCGCTTGGTTGAATTGACAACCTTCCAAGAAAATTCATAAGATGCCTTCAATCTTGCCACTGTTATGCCGACAGATCTGTCGAGGCCTGTTTGCGTGACGGTGATCCTTGATGGAGTTGCGAGCGAGTGTTTGTGTTGGAATTGGAATCATTCTTGCTAGTCCTCTGGAGAGGCTTGCGCATATAAACAGCGCCTGGTGAACTGGAGGGCTTCAACTGTGAACAAACGAACACTGACCATTATGGCACTCGCGATTTCCCTTTCAATCGGTGTGGCAAACGCCCAAGACTCAGACGTTAGTGGGATGAGTGGCGGTGAAATGCTCCGAGACGCAAATACGCGCCTAGAGCAGATGGAGGATGACCTCGTCGAGGTCGTGGCGATTCGTGATCGCACCGAAAACGAGGAAGACGATCTCGCTAAACTACGGTGTGTGAATGACAAGATAGCCGCGATTCAGGGCTATCTGCGGTTGAGTTCGGACGCTGTCGATGCCCTCGGCGCAGCCGACAGAGGCAACGATCGAGAGGGTCTAGAGCATCAATACAGCCTGGTCGTGATCGCCTCGCAGCGGGTAATCAACCTGCAACAAGAGGCGAACCAGTGCGCTGGAGAAATTCTGACCTTTGCTGGAGATACCGGCTCGGATGTGACGGTGGACCCCAGTATCCCGAGCCAGCAGGATCAGACTGCAAGTAATCTCGGCGAGGGAACCCTGGAGCGACTCCCCTTGGACGGAGAGCCTCCGCCCGAAGCGACTCCATATCAATAAGGCGTGCTCGGATGTTGTGATGGCGTGAAGGATGAATGTTGGTGGTTGAGGTGAAGGACGACAACGGAGCAGCGCATACAAACAAGCTATGGTTTGGTTTGCTTGTCGCGTTGCTTTTAATCCCAAGCGGTCTGAGTGCCCAGAGCTACTCGGCTGGGGACGGCGCCAGCTACCACTCCTTGACCCCCGTCACCGCTCCAGTCGGCAGAGATAGCGATTATGGTGTCGACTTAGGCGACTTCATTCTCCACCCCGGATTGGCAGTTGAAGGCGGTTACGATACCAACGTGTTCTTCGAGGAAGAACTCGAGGGTGTGGAAGGCGCCATGGTCCTGCATGTCATGCCCTCACTCAGACTGGTGACCCCGGAGGCGAAGGGCATCAACATAACCACGGGGCTCCAACTGCTGTGGGAGCTCTATCCCTCAGATGACGAACAGATATCCGCTCAGTCTGGTGTCGATATTCTCGGCGATTTGGCCGTGCAATTCGGACCAAGAGGGGTCGCCTCAGTCACGATTTATGATGTCTTGCGGAACTACACTCAGTCTCCGACAGCTCCGGGGAACAACACCACCGGTCACCTTTACAACGAGATCGGCCTTTCCGTTGCGCTGCACCCAGGTGGAGCTGAACGAACCAGTAGGCGGGGTTTCACCGGTAGCCTGACCGCCGGGTACGGACTCGAGATTTGGGAAGACGGTCTTGATCTTGACCGCTCACTCTTCTTGACCACCCTCGAGCTGAAGTATTTCTTCCTCCCTAAAACTGCTTTGCGACTCCGGGGGTCGTACACCAGCGTCAGCTACGACACACGCGAACGAAACTTCGACGTTGGAGTCGATGAAATCGGGCTGGAGGGCGCCTTCGCCCAAACCCTCGTGAACATTGACTCAGCGCCCATGTCCGCAACCTTCGGAATCGGCGGCTTGCTCACCAAGGCAATCGATTTTGGCTTGGACGGGGGCTACTCCGTCGGTGGCTACAGCGAAGGCCAAACGTGGCAAGATTGGATCGCCTCCGCTCACGTCGGCGTATTCTTCACGACACTTGCCCACTTCGGTGTGGGTTGGGAGCACGACTTTAACGACTCGACATTTGGCAATTACTACGCACTCGACCGTTTCTTCGGCAAGCTGACAATCGATGCAGGCGACTGGCTCATCGCGGGATCGGGTGGTTATGAGAATCGAACCTTCGCCACGGTATCGTCGCCATTTTTGAATATCGGCGGCCAATTCTTCTCGCTATACAGCACAGAGCAGCGAGTAGACCCGATGATTACGGCTGATTTTCACGTCTCGTGGAACTACGCCGATTGGGGGCGTCTAACCGGCTATTACCAGTTCCGCGGTAACCTTACGGACTTCTTTGTCACGACGGGGAGGGCCTCTGGGCCCGGTCGACCAAACAGCTCGGCATCTCAGTACTTGAAGCATCAAATCTTCTTTGCTGCCGAGTTCGAATACTGATCGTCGTCTGGTGCGCTTCTTGCTTAATGTCCAACACCGCTGTTCGGTTACGCAGGGTCCCTAGGGGAGTTATGAGTTACTACTTTCCGATAAATATCAACCGGAAGTCGCTCGGAAGATCTTCTGTGGCCGCAAGGCCACTACTTCTTGCGCTGTGGTTGTGTACGTTGGTTCACAGTTGTTCCTCACCCCAGCCGATAAACCGGAACCACGACATCGCCGACGTCGTAATCCCGACAAACAACGCGGATCGACTGTTCCCAGCAGACCGCTTCGAGCTCGATGTGGCCGGCGAGGATGCGCTTTCTGGCGACTTCACGGTGCCCAGCGATGGCGGTATCGAGTTCCAGTGGATCGGAAGAGTGGAGGTGGCCGGGCGGACGTGTACGGAGATAGCAGCCGACATTTCGGCGCGCTTAGCGGACGGGTTTCTTCTGAACCCAAGCGTCAATTGCCAGATAAAGGAGATAATCAGCCGCCGGATCGACGTAATCGGCGAGGTCAATCGCCCCGGATCATTTGTGTACGAAGATAACATGACGATCCTGAGAGCAATCGCCCGAGCAGAGGGTTTCGGGGACAATGCGGCCCCAAATGGAACCAACGTCCTCAGGATCGTCGACGGCCATGAGACCCGTATTCGCATACCGATGGACGACATCATCGACGGGCAGGAGCCCAACTTTCCACTCTTGCCCGGCGACACGGTCGTTGTCCCGGAATATGCGCTGATACCATGAGTATAAACGAAACAAACAATCCGATTCCGAGTTTCGAGCCACCTGTTGAAGGCGATGGGTTCGCGATTCGTGACTACTGGCAGGTCATTCGGAAGCGCATTTGGTCTGTGCTGCTCATAACCGCATTGGTTCTTGGGCTCGGCGGCCTGTATCTCGCTAATCAGGTCAACGTGTACGAAGCGACCGTGACGGTCGAAATCCGTACCAATACCCCCCAAGTGCTGGGCGGTGACGTAGAGCCCGTTATCGATCCAGCCGAGGGAGCGCGTTTCTGGAGCACGGAAGAATATTATGAAACGCAATACCGAATCATTCGCAGCCGAGCGGTCGCCGATACCGTCGTTCAACAGCTGGGACTAGCAACCGACGTCGAGTTTTTGGGAATCACAGAGACCGATCCAGAGCGGATTCGAGAGGAGCTCGTGGAGGCTGATCCTATCGGCCATTTGATCAGTATGACTCGCGTCGTTCCGGTCGAAGGGAGCCACCTCGTAGAAATCGTGGTCGAGAACGAAAGTCCCGATCGGGCGATGCTGCTGGCGAACACGTTGGCCAACGTGTACGTCGCTAGGAACCAGAACAACCAACTCGGCGGAACAGATGCCGCCTACAACTGGTTGGCCAACGAACGCGAAACACTAAGACAGCGCGTCGAAGACTCCGAACGAGCCCTGATGGAATATAGGCAGGACAGCGAGATCCGCGCTGCCTCGCTGCAGGCTCGTCAGGAGCAAATCACCCATCACCTCAACTCGATCAACAGCTTGCGGGACCAAGCCCAAGCAGAAGTCAGGGGGTTGCAGCGAGAACGGCGCGATATTCGCCGAGCGCGAGACAACGTCGATATTGACTCAGCCCCAATCCCAGCTGTGATTGAGAATGACCTGGTACAGCGGCTAAAACAGCAGCGAGTCGAACTGCGCACCGAGTTTGCTCGCCTGTCCGCGCGCTACGGCGAGCGACACCCCGACATTCAAGGCGTCACGGCGGCGCTCGAGAGTGTGGAGGAGCAAATTCAAGTCGAGGTCGAGTCCATCCTGGCCAGCACCGAAGTTCGCCTCGGTCAAGCCGAGGCTCGTCTGGATGAACTGAATGACGAGCACGCCCGACTGCACGCCGAAATGCTCGTCCTGAGCTCGGCAGAACCGGAGTACAATCAGCTGTCCAGGAATATCGAGATAAACGCCGACGTCCTGCGAATGGTCGAGAAACGATACGAAGAAACTGGCCTCTACCGAAACCAACAAGACGTAAACAACATCGAGACCTTGGACGCTGCGATTCTGCCAGAGATTCCAGTACGCCCTCGGAAGACGCTGGTTTTGGCCGCCGCTCTGATCCTGGGCCTCGCCCTCGGCTTGGCATTCGCGTTCCTGCTCGAGATACTCGACAATACGGTTCGCACACAGGAAGACATCGAGCGAGTGCTCGGATTCACGTTCCTCGGCGTCGTACCAAGCATCAAACTGCGCGGTCGAGAGCGTCAGCGTGCAGAGGCAAAGGTGGGCAAAGATGGGGTCGACGCTCAGCGCCCCGATCTATTCGTACACCACAACCCAAAGAGCTCGGTTGCTGAGTGTTGCCGGTCTATTCGGACCAACCTCCACTTCATGTCACCAGACAAGGAGCTGAATCGCCTTTTGATTACCAGTGCTGGGCCCCGAGAAGGCAAGACGTCGACAGCGATTAACCTCGCTACCGTGATGGCCCAATCGGACCAGAAGGTCCTGCTGCTAGATACAGACATGCGTCGACCTCGCATACACAAAGCGCTTCAGCTCTCAAACGATCGCGGCTTGAGCAATCTGATTCTCGGCGAAGTGGACTTTGACGGGGTTATTCAGAAGTGCCCGGTCGAGAACCTACATATCATGGTGTGCGGCCCGATTCCTCCGAATCCGACTGAGCTGATGCACACTGAGCGCTTCAGGTACATCGTCGACGAGCTATCAAAACGTTACGACCGAGTCATCTTCGATTCGCCGCCCGTTATCGCGGTAGCGGACGCGATGATCTTGGGGAACCTAGTCGACGGCGTCTTGTTCGTCGTAAAGAGCGGGCAAACATCGAAGGAAGTTGTCAAGCGAGCCAAGAGCCATCTCGAGGCGACAAACGCTCCGCTACTAGGCGCAATCCTCAACGATCTCGACCTTGAAGACCGAGCATATCGGTATCACTACTACTACTCGTACTACTATCGCTACGGTCAGTACTACGAAGAGTCACCTGAGGGCGAAGACGAACTCGACGATGTTATCGAGCTGGCCTAGGTAGGCGTCTCCACAGCCTCGAACATCGCCTTCAGTGGGGCTTTCTGTCCCGTCCAGCGCTCGAACGACGCGGCACCCTGCCGTACCAGCATCCCAAGTCCGTCGCTGTGAGAGCGCCTCAGCCGCCGAGCAAGACGCTCTAGTGGCAGATTCGACCCGTACTTCAAGTCATAGAACAACGCCGCTGGATGCACGTTCTCGAGCTTCAACAAAGCCAGCCGTTCGACAGCCGCATCTCGGGTACCCGTCTCGAGGCCCAAAGAGGTCGCGTCGATGACGAGATCGACCTGCCCCATCTCGCTTGGCTCACCCGCAGTCCAGGAGTGAGCCTGAAGCGCCGCGGGAACCCGCTGGGCCAGCTCCTTCACCAGGCGCTCTGCCCGGCTGAGGGTGCGGTTGACCACTGAGATTCCGCGAGAGGATGAGCCCACGGCGAGGACCGCAGCCCTAGCGGCGCCTCCGGCACCCAGGACGAGGACCTGCTCGAAACGCTGGGGAGCACACACCTCCGCGAGCGCATTTCGCAAGCCGACGATGTCTGTGTTGTCGCCCACCAAGGCCGCCCCATCGGGCGATCTGAAAACGGTGTTCACGGCCCCTGCCGCCTCCGCAGCAGCCGTCAGCCGGTCGACTACGCCGACCATGGCTGCCTTGTGGGGTACAGTTACGTTGGCCCCGAGGACGTCGGTTTGCTCGAGAAGCCGTCTAACGTCGCGTGATTCAAAGCTCGGTAGAGGGTGCAGTTCGTATCTGTGTGGCAGTGAACACGCCGCGAATGCCGCGTTCTGGAACGTGGGAGACACGCTGTGGCTCACCGGATAGCCAAAGAGAAGCACGCGCATTCGTCTACTTGTCTTTTTCCAGGCGTGACTTGAGTTGCTCGGTCGAAATCAACCCGTTCTCGACAAGGAGTTCGGCCAGCGCCTGGGAGACTTTGATTTCCTGCCGCAGTGCTGACTCGAGGCCCCGAACACGCTCCTTCATCCGGCGGATTCGGCCCTCGAGATCGTTGATTACTCCGGTCGGCTCCACCGCTGCCAATGCGTTGAGTGGCCCAAGGGCACTCCGGCGTCGCCCGCTATCGGCAAGCCCCGGCTGTTTCGGTCTCGTGTCGGGCGGTGTGAGTGGATTGGCCTTGAGACCGTCAGCAAGCGGCCCGTAGTCGAAGCCCAGGCCCTTTTCCGGGGGCAGACGGGGTGATGATTCGGGCGCCTTGAAGCTCGAACTAGACACACCCTTAACGTCCTTCCGGTTCTTTGTTCGGAGCGGTCCCGTGGCTCCGGGTCCAAAATAGTAGAACTCGACGGCTTGCTTCAGCTGAGTTTTGGGCGCGACGTACGGTTTGACGTTTTGGCCATTCCGGAAGCGGAGCGCATCGATTGCGCTGACCTGAGCCGGATCCGAGACCGCCACCAGAAGATCTCCCGACTCCGAGTCGACACCAAAGGGCATGACTTGTTGCCGCCGACAGAATTCTCCGGTCGCGCGCTTTAGCGCCTGTTTGGTGACACGGATTCGGGACAGATTGACGAGCGGGAATCGGAAGAAATTGGCTAGACCTCTGGCTAGGTCGATTTCGCCAACGAGTTCTGCATCGATCAATACGTCGAGGAGTTCTCCGCCCGCCTCTTTTTGGTGGGCGAGGGCAGAACGCAGCTGAACGTCACTTAGTACGCCGGTCTGGACCAAATGATCTAGCAGCCGATTGTTCTTCATGAGCCGCTCGCCCACAAACGCTCCTCGCCTGGATCGCCCGTTGCGAACCCGTCAGACACGGGCAACGACGGGAAACGCTGACTTCGAAAATAAAAATATGCTATGACGCACCCGCTCGCGAGCACACAGCACCCAGCAAAGTGTAAACGCTCTGTGCTCAGTAGTCGACTGCTTCTTCACGAGCCCCCACGGAGACTCATGGTTGAGCCACAAAACGACACCCGACCAATTGGTCTAAAAGGGCTGCTGGCCCGCGGACAGGACCTCTCGGGTTGTGTCTTGACCATTGGCAACTTTGATGGGGTACACGTCGGCCACCAGCAGATTCTGGGGCTGCTCTCGAGACGGGCAGACCAGCTCGGAACCTGCAGCGTCGCCCTGACATTCGAGCCCCATCCGGTTCGTTTTTTTCGCCCCGAGGCCGCTCCCTTCCGCCTCTCCAACTGGACCTATAGGCGCGCATTGCTAGCTCACTATGGAGTGCAGCACCCCCTCGCAATTCAGTTCGACGAGCTTCTCTCGGGGCTCGAGCCAGAGCGATTCGTGAACGAGGTGGTGATTGACGCGTTCTCGCCGGCAGAAGTCGTCATCGGCTACGACTTCAACTTTGGCAAACAGAGGCGAGGTACCCCAGAATTGCTGACCGCCCTGTGTCGTGATGCCGGTGTGAACGTAACCGTCCAAGCTCCCGTCGAAACAGATGGACAAACCGTGAGCAGCACCCTGATTCGGGAGGTTCTTGCGAGCGGCGACATTGCAAGCGCCCGTCGCTTTCTGGGTAGGCCGCCTGTCTTGTTTGGCGAGGTGGTTGCGGGTGCCGGTCGTGGAACGGGCATGGGCTTCCCAACTGCGAACATCAAGACTGAGGGTCTCCGCCTGCCGGCCTCCGGCGTTTACGCCTGCATGCTCAATTGGAACCAACAGACGTTCAAGGCAATCACGAACATCGGTCACCGGCCGACCTTCAACGAGACGGGCGTCACCATTGAATCCTTCGTTTTTGATGATTGTGCGCCAGGCGATCTGAATCTCTATGGCGAACACGTCAGTGTTCATCTAATCAATCGGCTGAGGGACGAAATGAAGTTTCCAGACAAGAACGCCCTGATCAGCCAGATTCAAGAAGATTTGGTTCAGTGCAAAGCCGTTCTGGAGGCCGATTCGGTGCGAGATCTCATCCCTGTTCCCGACCCCTAGCCGCCGAATAGGCGCACCATCAGGGCTTTCTGTGAGTGGAGTCGGTTCTCAGCTTGGTCGAAGATCACTGACCGTTCATGATCCGCGACCTCAGCGGAGACCTCTTCGCCTCGGTGGGCCGGCAGGCAGTGCATAAAGAGCGCCTGAGGGTCGGCCTTGCCGAATAGATCCAGATCGACCTGGTAGTCCGCAAAGGCATTCAGCCGTATCTTCTGCTCCTCCTCCTGGCCCATCGACGCCCAAACATCGGTATAGACCACATTCGCCTGATCGACCGCTTCTTGCGGTGAAGTGTGAACTGCGACGCTGCAGCCGTTCCGCTGAGCGATTGTCTGGGCCTGCTCGAGTATGTCTGCAGCGGGGTGATAGCCTTCAGGCGCGCCAATGGCGACGTCGACTCCGAGCATGGCGCCAGCCAACATCAGGCTGTGGGCCATGTTGTTACCGTCACCGATGTAGGCAAACTTGAGGCCCGAAAGATCGTTGCCAAACCGCTCGGACAGCGTGAAGAAATCGCAGAGAGCCTGACAGGGATGGAGCCGGTCGCTCAAACCGTTGATGATCGGAATCGAGCCCCACTCGGCCAGGTCGACGAGATCTTCGTGACCGAACACCCGGGCCATGATCCCGTCCACATAGCGAGAAAGGACGCGCGCTGTATCGGCGACTGTTTCGCCCCGACCCAGTTGAAGCTCCCGAGAGCTCAGAACGACCGGAGAGCCACCCAATTGATTGATTCCCACCTCAAAAGACACCCTGGTTCGGGTCGAGGGCTTCATGAAAACCAGAGCGATGTTCTGGTTGGTCAGGACATCTGAAAACGAGCCGGGTTTCGCTTTGACTTCACCCGCCAGAACAATAAGATCTCGGAGTTCAGTTTCAGTGCAATCGCAGACACTCAGAAAGTGATTCATGGGCCTCCTCACAGCGGTAGACAAAGTAACCGCTTCATTCTCGCTAATCTATGCCAGTCATTTGTGAGATAGGAAAGCCTCTGCCTTACAAATTTCTTGCCCCTAACCACTACAATTCGGTTGACGTGCGGCATGTTTCCGCGCTATACGCCCGCCGCGATCCAGGGGACTGGACGTGAGGTAGGTGTTCAAGGAGGTTATTGTGTCTAGACGAATTCTCGCTCTCTTAGTGACCGTGTTTGCTCTGCTTCTCGTGACTTCAGCGGCTACGGCCCAACCTGAAGAGGAAGAGGTGGCCCACGCAGAGGACACTGCCAGCGAGGACACGCTGACGATGCCCGAAGCGGAGCGCGGTAAGTTTGTTGCTCTGGCGATGGGTCTTGGTCTTGGTCTCGCAGCGCTCGGTGGAGCGTTGGCTCAAGGAAAGGCCACATCAGCTGCCCTGGAAGGGTTGTCCCGCAATCCAGGTTCCTATGACAAGGTGTTCACGCCATTCATTCTCGGAATGGTCCTCATCGAGTCTCTGGTAATCTACTCGCTGGTTGTCAGCTTGATTCTGCTCGGCTCACTGGGCGGCTAAAGCGGCTCGCTCGGTAGGTGACAATGAAGAAGCTACTCATTCTCGCGGCACTCGTGGTCTTGTCCGCCTGCTCAGGTGGCATGCAAGAAACCGAGACGGCAGAGGTGTCAGCGGAAAGCGCTGGGGGTCAAACGACCGCCACAACGCAGGCAGATACCTCTACTTCGGATTCCGCTGCCACAACGCAGCAGGCCGATGAGCAGTCAGAGTCTGAAGCGGATTACAACGAGCGGCTCTCGGCAGCGGTGGTCTCCAGCTGGAGTCCACCCAACCGACCAGGCAACGTCGGGCCGAGGAGCGCGCGGGTAACGATCTTCCTCGGGCCGCGAGGCGTCGTGAACCGATGGGAGTTCCGTCGGCGAGCCACACACGAGCTGTTCAACAGGACAGTCGAAGAGTACCTAACTAGTCTCTCGACAACGTCGCGGCAGTTTCCGCTGCCACGACGAGGGACGCCACTCTTTGATCGGGTTCTCAGGGACGGTGTGGTCGTTCAGTTCACCGACTGACATTGAGTCGAATCGCGCTCACCATGGGCGATCCTTCCGGGATCGGCCCAGAACTGATCCTAAAACTCCACACTGAATTTGCCGACCAACACGAAAGCGTCGAGCTAATCGTCTATGGTAGCGCCCCTGTGCTCGAGGCGCAGGCGAAGGATTTCGGCTTGCCCCCATTCGAAGGCACCGTAAAGTCCATTCCACACGCTCCCATATCGTTCGTTCCCGGTGAGCCCAATCAGGCGTGCGCACAAGTCCAGTTCGGCGCCCTCGAGCTCGCCGTCAAGGATGCCCTCTCTGGCGCCGTAGACGCGATTGTGACGGCCCCGTGGACGAAACACATCAACCACCATGTTGGACACCCCGGCAGCGGCCACACCGAGCTCCTCGGGCTTTGGTGTGGAGGCGTCGAGCCGACGATGATGCTGTGTGGTGATCAGTTGCGTGTCGCCGTGGCGACGACCCACTTGGCTCTCCGCGATGTGGCAGACGCGCTAACCAACGATGGCTTGGTCAGTCACCTTCAATCACTAAACCGGGGGCTGGTCGAACAATTCGCGATCGAACACCCCCGTATCGCCGTATGCGGGCTGAATCCACATGCCGGCGAGCGTGGCTTGATGGGAACCGAGGAACAAACGGTTATTGGGCCCGCTATCGAGCGGGCTCGACAGCTCGGTATCGACGCCCAAGGACCCTTTCCGGCCGATACCCTCTTTGCGCGAATCGCTCGATCCGACACCTTCGATGCGGTCCTAGCAATGTATCACGACCAGGGTCTGGTCCCGCTCAAGCTGTGGCACTTCGGCGCCGCCGCAAATGTCTCGCTCGGACTGCCTATCATCCGCACAAGCGTCGACCACGGCACGGCACACGATATCGCTGGTCGGGGAGTCGCCGACTCGAGCAGCCTCATGTTCGCCACGGAACTCGCCCTAAAGATGGTCGAATCGCGCCGCGCGGGTCGTTCAGCCTGATCTGAAAACGAGGTTTAGAACAAGGTGGTGGGGTCGAAGACGATCTGCACGATGCTATCGTCGTGCAGCCCCGCCATGAATTGTTCCAGGGAGCGATTGGTCTTTTCCTGCTGCAGCTCGCGGTAAATCGTCTCTCTGATCCGATCTACGTCAATCGTCGACTCTTCCCAGCGGTTGTGCAGCAGGACGATATGCAACCCAAATCTGGTCGCGAAGACCCTGCTGTATTGTCCCGGCGTCAGGCCAAAGATCACGGTCTCGAAGTCCTGAGGCAACTGGCCGCGTTGATAGGTGCCCATGTGGCCGCCTTCAATTCGGGAAGAATGGGTAGAATGCTCGCTGGCCAGTTCGGCGAAGTCGGCTCCGGCGTCCAACTGTTCTATGAGGGAGCTTGCAAGTGTTTCTGCAGCGACCGTGTCCTCTTCATTTCCGTCTCGGGGGAGCGTCAACAGAATCTGGGACACGTCGTAGTGGGTCTCAACCGCGCCTTCAGGATATCGCTCGGTGAACACTGCATTCACTTCGTCGTCACTGACTGACACGCCCGAGGAGACCATGACGTTGATCACGCGCAGCTTGGTCAGTTCCAGTCGTAGATACTCGTAGAAGTCATCGTAGCGAATTCCGGCAGTCCGGAGCTGCATTCGCAGGTCCTCTGATGACAGTCCCGACTGCTGAGCCATCCGCTCGATGAAGCCGTCAACCGCACTTCGCTCGACTTGAAGCTCGTGCTGATTGGCCTCCTGGTCGAGCAGGCACCTGTTCACCAGTTCTTGCATAACCCGTGTCGCGATCAGCCGTCTTCCCTCGACAGAACCCAGGGCGGCAGGGTTAATCTGGTTGAGTTGGATGAAAATCGGGACCGCGGTGTAGAAGTCGCTGAGTGTGATTACGTCATCATTCACGGAAGCAACGATCCGATCGACGATCTCTGCTTCAACGGTTCGAGCCGAAGCGCTGATAGAAAAGGCTGCCAAGAGGGCCATGGTGAGAACACGGTACTTCATCATTCACTCGTTCCCTGTCCGGTCCCCTCGTCGACAGATCGAACTTGATAACGCTCAATGACTGCCGATGGAATCGGATGGTAGTTCAGAATCACCTCTAGTTCGTCCCGATCGAGGCCCCGCCAGCTTGGCTCAGGGACATCGGGAGAACGCCGAAGCGCGCCAAGGGTCTCGTATACACCGTCTTCGAGTTCTATCGAAGCATTATCCCTCAGGCGTTGCATTACACTGTCTGTGCTGACATCGAGCCGCTGCTGGGCAATACGTCGCCGAATGTCCGGCTCGACTTGGAAAAGTTGGGTTTCGATGGGGAAGTGGATTCGTGTGACTAGAAGGACAGCCCAGCCGCCTGCAACCTCGTACGGACCGAAGAAACTGCCCAGGCTGCCTGTCTCGAAGACCGACTCGCCGGCTTCCTCACCAAAAGACGCGATGATGGTGTCTCGATCGACAAACCCGTACAGACTGTCCTCCTCGCCGTGGTAGTCAGCTCCCTCTGAAACAGCGATCTCAGCAAAAGCGGCTTGGCGTTCACCGACCGGAAGGGGCATCGCTGCGGAATTCGCCCGATTGAGCACTGTGTTGGCAGTAGCCTGGTCAGCGACCGCGATCGCAAAGCGCGCTTCGTAGTCGCGCTGGTACCAGGTGGGATGCGCCTCATAGTAGGCGGCCACTTCCTCATCGGTGGGGCGTTCGGCGGGGAATTCAGCCTCGGTTAGTCGAAGCAGGGTCTCTTCCGCACTCGCCCGCGCTGCCAGAAACTCCACGGTTGGGTCGTTAGAGAAACCCTCGGCGAGCGCTCTGCTCGCCAACATTCTGCGCTGAACCAGGGCTTGAGCGAAGTCTTGCCGCACACGCGAGGAATCTAGCAGCCACTGACCTGCTTCGGACATCGAAGAAATGTTTCGCTGTACGTCGGCGAGTGTAACCGCCTCGCCCTCGACTAGAGCGATCACGATCGCCTCAGACTCAGACTCGTCGTCTGATACCACTCGTTCTTCCGAGAGATACTCGTCCAGCTGAGGTGGTTTACAGGCCGCCGGTCCAATTAGGCTTACGGCCAGCCATATCGCGAGCCATTTTTCGATATGTCGTTTTGCCGTCATGCGATACAGGTCCGAGTTCGTTCGATTGCCAAACGCGTTGCGGCCAGAAGATCTTCCGATTCCTTTCCACGAAGGTACCGAATGAGCTTCATGTCCTCCCTCAATACGAAACGACCGCGTTCGCGTTTTACGAGTTCTACCACCTTGATCGGCGAGAGTCGACACGACTCTCCCAGGGTGATGACGACCGCCGAGGGTCCAGTTTCGACGCCTTCGATATTCATCTGAGCGAGAGCAATCTTGAGCGAGATAATCTCTCGCAGGTGGCCGACCTCCTGCGGGAATCGCCCAAAACGGTCCGCCAATTCCGTGATGATACGGTCCAGCTGATCGTCGTCGGTGGCCATTGAAAGCCGCTTGTAGAACAACAACCGCAGGCTTTCATCTGGAATGTACTCGTCGGGCAGATGGGCAGACACCGGAATCTTGACCTCCGGTTCGACTTGCTGGTCGACATCTTCGCCCCGTTGCTCCCTGATTGTCTCGTCGAGGAGCTCGCAGAATAGGTCGTAGCCCACACTTTGAATGTGGCCGCTCTGATCCTTTCCGAGAAGGTCTCCAGCACCCCGAATGTCTAGGTCATGCTGGGCGATGAACAGGCCGCTTCC
>CAZDBH010000025.1:0-34811 GCA_964503485.1 uncultured Bradymonadales bacterium
GGCTTCGTCAACTTCGTAGTCGAGGACAGCTTCAACTTCTCAGCGCCCAACAATCGAAAGGGCGGTGTCGGTCTGTGCGACGTGGACAACGATGGTGACCTCGACATGTTCTACACCGACGGCGGCGGTGACTTGAGTGGCAATGATTGGGAGGTCAACACCCTGTTTCTCTGGAACTACGATGACGGTGACTTCGAACCCTCGTCTGCCGTTCCCGCAGAGGGTCTGAACCGAATCGACGGGGTCGCCTGTGGTGACGTGGACAACGACGGCGACCTTGACCTGTTCCTTACCGATAGCGACGAGGACCACCTCTTCATAAATCAGATGAATCCAGGACAAGTTGATGAGGGCCCTTTGAGCTTTGTCCGCGACAACAGGGGCATTGTCGGTGATCGCGACGGCGAATCCGCAGCGTTTGTCGACTACGATAGGGACTGCGATCTCGATCTCTTCATTGCGCAAGACGGCGGCAACGCGTTCTATGAGAACCGGGCCGAAACATCTTCCGAATGCCTGATGGTAGACATCCAGATGGACGTCGACGGGTGTAATGGTGGAGTCACCCGAGATGATTTGGGTGCCTGGGCGTACCTGTCGTCGGGTGAGTGGCGTGGCCCAACCATGGAGGTCAACGGCGGCAAGGGACACGGTTCCCAGTCGGTGGGCCTGCTCCACTTTGGCTTGCCCATGGGCTTCGACCACGACTACCAGCTCAATGTTCGCTTTCAGAACGGACTCTACGAGCGCCACACGTTCGAGGTGAACCCGAGCGAGCTCGAAGGTTACCCACTATTCCAGATCCGTTCGTTCGTGGGCATCGACAGCGACGGTGACGGCGAAAGCGATTGCACTGACCTCTGCATCCTCGATCCCGACAAGATCGAGGAGGGGATTTGCGGCTGCGGGGTATCGGACGCCGACAGCGACGGAGACGAGACGCTGGACTGCAATGATGTGTGTCCACTCGATCCGCGCAAGGTCGAAGAAGGTGTCTGTGGTTGCGGTAACCCTGAAACGGACTCCGACGCCGACGGCACTCCAGACTGCGGGGACGCCTGCCCGTTGACCGAGAAGGACGATCCGGGATACTGCGGCTGCGATACACCCGAAACAGACACCGACCACGACTGGGTGCCCGATTGTATAGACCAGTGCGTCAACGATCCGGACAAGTCCGAGCCAGGCGTCTGCGGCTGCGGGGTTTCAGACCGCAATTCGGACTCCGATGAGGTAGTCGACTGCTTCGATGGGTGCCCCCGAGACGGCTCGAAGACCGCCCCCGGATTCTGCGGTTGCGGCGTTGCCGACACCGATAGCGATGACGACGGTACCCCAGATTGCCTCGACAAATGTGCTGACGACCCAGACAAAACGCTACCCGGTATCTGTGGCTGCGGGTTCGACGACACGGCCGACAGGGACCACGACGACACCATCGATTGCCTGGACTTCTGTCCCGACGATCCGGACAAGACCGCACCATTGTATTGCGGCTGCGGTATTGCTGAGACCAATTCCGATGACGACAGTCGTCCCGACTGCGTTGATCTCTGTCCCGACGATCGCAACAAGATCGTCGAAGGTGTGTGCGGCTGCGGTGTGGCAGATACTGATTCAGACGGCGACGGAACGCCTGAGTGTATCGATGAGTGCATCGACGATCGCAGAAAGACGGTGCCTGGTATCTGCGGCTGTGGTGAGCTAGAGACCGACTCGGATCGGGACGGGACGCCGGACTGCGCCGATTCATGCCCGATTGATGCGAACAAGACGGAAGCCGGCCTATGCGGCTGTGGTCGATCGGAGGCGAACTCGGATGCCGACGAGGTGCCCGACTGCAACGATGGCTGTCGAGACGATTCGAATAAGATCGAGCCCGGTGTCTGTGGCTGCGGTGTGGCAGACACCGATTCCGACGAGGACGAGACGTTGGACTGTCTCGACGGCTGCCCCGATGACTCTGGTAAGGTCGACCCCGGCATCTGCGGCTGCGGTGTGGCAGATACCGATTCGGACGAGGACGGCACAGCCGACTGCCACGACCTCTGTGAGGGTGGCGACGATCGGGTCGACTCGGACGGCGATGGAGTCCCCGACGCTTGCGACATCTGTTCCCTCGGCGACGACAATTTAGACTCCAACGACGATGGCATTCCGAACGCCTGTCAGGAGTGCCCAGAGACCGGCCCGGACAGCGACGAAGATGGCGTATTCGACGTCTGTGACGTCTGCGAAGGGGCTGACGACACCGACGACAGCGATCATGACGGGATCCCCGACGCCTGTGACGTGTGTCCCGACGACGCCGACGAGAACCAACTCGATAGCGACGGCGACGAGGTCGGAGACGCTTGTGACTTCTGTCCACTCGATGCTGAAGACGACTTCGATAACGACGGCCTGTGTTCGGGCGGAGGTGAGCACCCCTGCGAAGGCGACGAAGACGGCTGCAATCAGAACCCGTGTTCGGGCGGAGCGGTTGTCGACTGCTATGACAACTGCCCCGACGCCCCCAATCCGAGTCAGGCAGACAGCGACGACGACGGAATCGGCGATGCCTGCGACGCAGACGACGACGGTGACGGCGTACCCTCAGATGGCGATGGCAGTGGCGAGGAAGGGGACGCGCCCTGTCAGTCAGACGACGACGACCTATGCGATGACAACTGTGCCGGCGTGGCAAACCCGAGTCAGACAGACAGCGACGGCGACGGTCTGGGTGACCCATGCGATGACGACAGCGATGGCGACGGCGTGGCTAACGACGGCGATGATAGCGGCGATCCGAGCGACAACCCCTGCGAATCCGGTCAGAGCGATGCCTGCGACGACAACTGCCCAGATGTCGCCAACCCGGACCAGTCTGATGCCGATGGCGATGGAATCGGCAGCGCCTGCAGCGACGAGAGCGTGGCCGATCCCGACGACGCCGATGCTGGCGGTGACGCATCCGATATGGGCGGACTCGGCGACATGGGTCTTCCCGATCAACCAGACGAATCTGTCTGCGTTGGGGGAACGGCAAACTGTGGTGAAAGTCCCCCTGCTCCCGAAGAAGGCTGCGCCTGCGGGGCTGCCCAGAGCACGGGCAGCGCCGAGTTCTACTTTTTGAGCCTGCTAGGGGCGGTGCTGTTTAGGCGTCGGCGACGCGCATTAGCTGCCTAAGCTCTACTCGCGGGCACCGACTTGGCACGTGCCGAACCTGGAACTCACGGAGAGGCTACAGTGGACCTCCGGTGGGTCTGTGAATCTACAAATCGAGAGACCCATACATTCTCTCTCGAGTAGCTGTTCGATAAACCCGTTGATGTGAGCTAACGAGGCACGGCGGTTGTGAGCAAACCAACACTCCATCGGGACCGGTCCCCAGCCCCCACCGTTCAGCGCTTGGATCACCGTGCAATCGTCGTCGGTCGTACAGACCCGGACATCGTCAACTCCGTTACGGACGAAGTTAAAGCCCTGTTCGCAAAATGATTCAACTTCGATAGGGCAATTGCAGGCATCCAAGATGCAATCCGATCCTGCCGGACAAGCGGGACAACGCGGGCAGATGTCACATTGGCCACCAACACAGGCTACCTCGGTGGGTAGAACGCATGAGCACAAGGCTCCCCCGGCACAGTTGGTCTCGTACACGCTCTCCAACTCATACAACAGACCGAGGTCCGCCGCGCCGTTGTAGAACATATAGCAATTGCCGAAGGGACACGTTGGGTTGGCTCGCATAAAGCACTCGGTGGGGCGGGTACATTCGGCGACGTTGTCCCAAACCACCTCGAGTCGTTCCTTGACTTCGCCGCAGACGACTTCGGTTACTTCGTCCTCGACTGGGTCGGTTACAACGTCTGGCACGACATCCGGCGTTACGTCATCTACGACCTCCGCGTCGGCGTCTACGACAACGTCTTCAACCACCTCCTGGACGACGTCTTCGACGACCTCCTCGCTGACGTCCTCAGAGACTTCTTCCGCGACCTCCTCGGTCACCTCTTCGGCGATTTCCTCGGCGACTTCTTCGGTTTCATCGGGTCGCCCCAGCTCTTCGACGCTGTCCTGGGGACCCGTGTCGCCGACTGTATCGCCGGCGACGCTGTCGCCGCCCGCAGTCGAGTCACTACCACCCAGACCGTCTACAACGAACACCTCTCCCACGGATGCGTCGTCATCCGAATCACCGCCGCTGCTCGAGGAACAGGCAGCGATCAAGACCAACGCAGCCGCAATCGGGCCGATTTTCCAGATTTGTTCAAACACTGTGTGAACTCCTTTGCCGTATCAAGTGGAGGCTAGGGGAACTGCTATCCGAAGGCAAGTTAGGAGATTCGCACAGGGTTCGGGTACCCGGTCTCTGGTTGAGGCCGAGTCAGTTACATCGATCGAGAACACAACTGAACCCGGGTGCACAGTCCTCGTCCCGGGAGCAGGCCGACTCTGCCCCACAGCCAGGACAGACCGAGCCACCGCAGTCAACGGCTGTCTCGAATCCGTTGATGGTCTCGTCTGCACAACTGAGGGTGCAATCCGAACCGTGCATAGGGTACTCACACCACCAGAACACATAGGCAGCCCCGACCTTGTCGCTCTCGAATTCGGCGCGGGGCGCGCCAACAACCACGACGTCGCCGCTCATTTCGACGGTTGCCCCAAACTCCGATTCGACCACCAATTCGGGTGGGAGTACCATGGGAGTCTCGCGCCAGCGGGTCTCATTTCGTTCGTAGAAGCGAACGGAGGCGTTCGAGGGATCGCCGACGACGATCCGATCGCCCGATATCGCGACACTGTCGCCGAAGCTGCCTCGACTTCGATTAGGGCTTATCGTGGCGGTCAGAAGAAACTCGTCGCTCTCTCCCGACTGCGTGAAAACATAGACTTCCCCGCGACCGTTCACCCCGGGAGCTCCGACTACGATGTCTAACCCAGAGGCGGCAACCGAGGATCCAAATCGATCGTCGACCGTTCCGTTCGGCGAGGGAATCGTTCGCTGGGTTGGCCCCCAGTCCAACGCTCGGCTGTAAATCGAGACGCTTCCCCCCATGCGGGGAATGGCGTCCGCGCTGACGTGCCCCACGACGAGAAAGTCGTCAGTCAGAGCGAGGGCTGGGGTGGTCAGTCCGGCGTTGATCGGGCCGAGATCCTGCCCTTCCTCCCAACCGACATCAAATTTTAGGAGTTGGACCCTCGTGCCGGTCGCCTGAGCGATTGCCAAATGTTCCTCACCCAAGGCGAGATTTGTCGTCGCGGTGGCGAGACTCTCAAAACCCGCTACCGGAACCTCGGCGTATTCACCGTGTTCGCCGAGCTCGACGACATAGAGCTCGGACACGGCCCCGTCGCGAGCGATGGCAAGGGTCCCACCCTCGAGATCGACTGCGGCCCCAAACATGTCATCTCCGGTGGGATCCGCGAGGTCGCTCGTTTCAAGGGTGACAAATGACTCGAATGTCGACCCGTTGTCCGAATACACAAAGGCAGCGCCTGTGCTGGTCGGACGGGGTGCGCCAACAACCAAGAACTGGCTGTTCACGGCAATCGACGTCCCATACTGCCAGTCCGAGGAATCGGAGAACCCGGTGGGTCGCAAAACGATGTAGTTGGGGCGGTATTCGTCGCCGCTTGAGGTGATTCCACCATCCTGGCCGGTGTCATTGTCGTCGTCGTCGGGCATGACATCTTGACCAGTCTCGCCGTCGTCGGACTCATCTGTGGGCCCATCAGATGAGTCCTCATCAGTCGCCGCGTCAGTCACTGTATCCATAACTCGACCGTCCGAGTCGGTCTGATCCGTCAAAGGGGTATCGAAACTCACGTCGACGGCTGGGTCATTTGAGGTGTCTCGTATGTCGCCGGGGTCTGTCGGATATGCGGTGAGACCAACGGGATCAAAGCAAGCGGACATCATCAAGATGCAAACCAGGCTCGCAGGGTAGGTCAAACTCCGTATAGCAGTTGATTGCAACACGTCAGAACCCAACCTGTAGCCCTACACTTGGTCCCGCTCCGAACCAAACTGCCGCCGATTCTCGATCCCTCTGCTCGTCCGGTCGAGTGAGATACGACACCAGACCAGCGATGGCAGCTGCGATACCCAACCCACCGCTGATATAGGCAGCGGTATCCAGGGTATCGATGAAGTCCTGCTCGTCGTTGGGATCAGTCACGAAAAAGCCCTCCGGGGGATCGGCGATTGTGGATGCCCTGTCCCCAGAGGTGACCAGTAGGCCTATGCCTGTCCCGACACCGATCGCACCGACCCCCCAAAGCGCCCATTCGAGGCCATTCGGTCCCCTGCGAGCGGGTTCCACGACAGGGTCTTCATCCTCGGGCTGGAGTTCGAAGTCCACAGACATCGGCTCGCCCTCGGACTCGATTGTGTGGTTGACCTCAACGTAGCCGACACGCATCACCGTGATCTCGTGTCGGCCGAGGCTCACTTCAACCCGGAGGGGTGTCAATCCGAGGACAACGCCGTCGACCGCTACTGTCGCGCCGGGCGGGTCAGTTTCGATGGTGACTATGGTCTGCTCGTCGCCGTTCACTTGGGCCGCGCAAAGGAGGGCTTGCTCGTAGGAGTCGGTCAGGGCTGGTCGCAGCTCTTCGTCTGAGTGGCCGCTGTTGAGAAGCGGCCTGATATGTTCCACCGCCTCATCGCATCGTTCCAGGGCGACCAACTGAACGCTCAAGTTGAATTCCCAGCGCCAGCGATCGCGGTAGGCTAGGCTCTGGTCGCCTTCAGACAGGCTCGAGAATTCATCGGTTGTAAAGAACTGCTCGAGCCAGGCAATAACCCGCTGATCGGCACTTACTGCGGCTAGTCTCAGAGCCTCCAGCTCGTCGTCGGTCGCCAACTCAATTGCGCTCAGTATCCCGTTTGCGGCCTCTGTGAGCGCCGTGTATTCGTCGAAGTCCTGAGCGACGAGCGGTTGCGTCAGGAGTGTAAGGCATATGATTGGTGCAAAGGTCGAGAGCACCAGGGCAACCAGCGGACGTTTCACCGGTTTCTCCAGTCAATCGGCGCGGAACCAAAAGGTGTCTGCGAGTCCGTGGGTCGATCCTCTACGGGGTCGACCGGCTGCCGGTCCCGAGGCGGTCGTCTTCTTCGGGGCGACACTTCGACCACCGAATCACTGAGATAGAAATCGTGACTCGTTGGCCTGAAGCCACGGCCGCCGAGATCGACGGTGACCTCATGGCTGATACGCGGCAGCGCCGCCATGAAGGGGGTAACTCCCAGCAGGGTTCCACTCAAACGGACCTCGACACCTTCGGGTCCTCGGAAATCAATGTCGTGCAGAGCGGGTACGGCGACGTGGATGCGTTCTTTCGACACACTCAATGCGGCCAGCACGCCTGGGTCAGCGGCGAGAACCTCCCGTTCGTCGGGGGTTTCAGTTGGCGCAGCGGTGGCGACTTGCTGGCTGTCGTCCTCCGGTAGCTGTTCCACAGTAATCGTGGGTACCTCATCTTCATTGTCGAGAAGCACCGGCAGCGAAGCCAAGCCGGCAGCAACCACAGCGAGACCAGCTGCGATCACCAGCAGGAGGCGATTCTTGGGCGGCTCGACAATCGTCTCTCTTTCTTTGGTGGCGGCGAGCAACGAACCACTGTCGGGGGTGTCGTAAGCCCTTTGAATGCCTATTTTTTCGGTCGGCCGCTCGTTCCCGTCGGTGTTGGGCGGCGTGAATTCTGGATCGGTACCGGGTCCAGCCGCACCGGGAACCGGCACACCCGAAAGGGCCGGCAGTGCGTCGAGGTCGGCCGCCATATCGGCTGCCTGCTGATAGCGCTCGGTCGTGTCCTTCGCCGTCGCTTTTCTCAAGATCGGAAAGAGTGCCGATTCTCGAACAATCCGTGGGAAGTCCAGGGGGACGGGCGAGGCATGGGTGGCCATGACACGCAGCAGGGTGTCGCCGCCAACTACGGGCTTTCCGATAAGACACTCTGCCGCGATCAACCCAATGGTGTAGATGTCGCTGCGATGATCGACGTCTCGCGCTCCCATGCACTGTTCGGGCGACATGTAGTTGGGCGTGCCCATCACGACGTCGGTCTTGGTGAGGGTCTTTCCGATGCCGTCCTCGGTCAGTGCTTTGGCGATGCCAAAGTCTAATACTTTTACGAAGTTACGGGCGCCGACGATGTCGCACAACATGATGTTCTCGGGTTTCAAGTCCCGATGAACAATGCCCTTGCTGTGCGCTTCTGACAGACTGCCCAGCACCTGAATCAACAACCGCCGGGTGGCTTCGGGACTCAACGATCCCTCCCGAGCGACAACTCGAGAAAGGGGGCGTCCCGCGAGGAATTCCATAACGTAAAAGGGAAGCCCCTCGTCGGTCTCGGAGCAGTCCAGCAATCGAATTGTGTTGGGGTGGCGAAGGCCCTTGGCAAGGGCGATTTCGCGCTGGAAACGCTCACCGACGTCCTTTCGGCTGAGATTGTGGGGAAGGATGATCTTGACGGCGACGTCTTCTTCGAGCCCCTGCTGGCGCGCGCGGAAGATGACGCCAAACCCACCCCTGCCGATCTCCTCCATGAGGGTATAGCGGGCGGCTAAGACATCACCCGGCTTGGGTATGATGCGCTCTAGGACCCTGTTGACCATTCTTGCGTCACCCGAAACAGCGTTTCTACTGATCACATATCGGCTGAAACCTCGGCTTGTCGTAGAAAAACACTCATGCACCCACCATTCCGAGGGTAGTGCGTCTACTTCAAGCCGTGCGGGCTATTGTACAACGCATTTCATAAACGACCTACTGATCGAGTACACTGTCCGCGGCGACCCGAACCGCTGGCTCGAAGAAGAAGTAGAGAAGCACAATCAGTATGCACAAACGAGGATTTGCCCCCTCTTCAAGGTCGTCCCTCTTGGTCCTCTGTCTGGCCATGGTCGTACCATTATTGGAGAGTTGCACTGCCGGCAGCGAGCTGCCAGGCGGCGCATGCGGAGAGGCGCAGGACTGCGCTTCTGGGCAAATGTGCGTAGCAGGGTTTTGCAGCGAGATAGAAGACGCCGTTTCGGACGCGACCGAGACGGAAGACCTGGGCCTCGGCGAAGTAACGCCGATTGATGTCACCGAGTCAGAACTCGATCTCGAGGTCGGCGACGGCCCTGATCCCGGCAGTTTCGGCGCAGCCTGCGAAGACGATATCGAATGCGATTCGCGCTACTGCGTAGATACGGGAGATGACTCGGTCTGTACGCAGTTGTGCCGAGACGCTTGCCCGGATGGCTGGGAGTGCCGCCTGTTGTCGAATACCGGCGCCGATGCGGTTCGCATCTGCGTTCCCGAACGGAATATCCTCTGCGATCCCTGCGACCTCGATATCGATTGTGGACTCTTTGGGGCGTTTTGCATCGAACAGCTGGACGGCAGTTTCTGCGCAACCGATTGCAGCGCCACCGAAGAGTGTCCAGGAGATTACAGTTGCCGAACCCGAATCCTGAGCGACGGCGGTCCCGACGGCGAAGAGCTCGAGGTTCGTCTGTGCGAGCCCGATTTGAGCGTTTGTGCGGACTGTTTTGACCAAGACGGCGACGACTACGGCATCGGGCTGGGATGTCTCGGTGAAGACTGCAACGACGGGGATGACAAGATCTACCCGGACGCTCCCGAGCGTTGCAACGGACTGGATGACAACTGCAACCTGATACCCGACGAAACCTTCGATTTGACGAGTTCGCTGACCCACTGTGGCGAATGCGATTCCCCATGCTTTTCGTTGCTCGGTGAATCGGTGGCGTGCATCGAGAGCGAGTGCATCGTAACGGGCTGCCTGGACCGCACCGAAGACTGCAATGAGGGTTCGGACGATGGCTGCGAGATCAACTTCGATGACCCGACGACCTGCGGAGACATTTGCTACGAGACGGTCGACTGTACTGCACTTCGCCGAGTCGACGCGGTCAGCTGCTCGGAGGGCGCGTGCGGAATCGACGAGTGTCTATCGGGCTATGATCACTGCTCTGACGACGTGCTGGACGGTTGCGAAGTCGACCTGAACGCGGTCGATACCTGCGGTACGGGCTGCGACGACCTCGTCGATTGCGAGTCCGATCCACCAGCCGTACTCGAAGTCGGCTGCGTCGAGGGTGTCTGTACAATCGAGAAGTGCAACCCTGGATTCGAGAATTGCCAGACAGAAGACCCACTGGATGGCTGTGAGACCGCGATCTGGGCGGCGGCCAACTGCGGGCTCACGTGTGAGGGCACCGTCAACTGCCTCGAGTTACCGAACGTAGCCGTGGTGGACTGCGCCGAGGGTTCTTGCGCGATCGAACGCTGCGAAGCCGGCTGGGGTAACTGCAATGCCGATCCAGGATGCGAGACCCAGCTATGGCTCGACGACGGCTGTCGACTGACCTGCGACGACGTTGCGGCTGATTGTTCTGACCCACAGCACATCGAAGAGGCTTCCTGCGTTGAAGGTGTGTGCGAGATCGACGAGTGCGAAACTGGGTGGGAAAGCTGCAGCGGCGGCCACGGTGATGGCTGCGAAACCCAAATCCATGCCGCGACACGCTGTGGCACCAGCTGCGACGGACCGTTCGTTAACTGCACAACAGGGACTCAGGTCAGCGACGGGGTGTGCAACGCACTGGGCCAATGCGAAGTGACGGACTGTAACCAGGGATACCTGGATTGTACTGGCGGTCATGGTGATGGCTGCGAGGTATCAATGCTGGCCGACAACTCCTGTGGAAGCACCTGCTTCGATCTCCAAGATTGCCGGACACCCAGTCATGGCGAGGGCGAATGTGCGATCCAGTTCGATGAGGGCGTGGTCTCGGGACTCTGTGAAGTCACCGACTGTGAAGCCGGCTGGGACGATTGCACCGACGCGCCTGGTTGCGAGACTGATATCTACTCGGACAACGGCTGCGGTTCGGCCTGCGAGAACACGGTGGACTGCGACGGACTCTTCAGGGTCACGAACGGGACCTGTACTACCGGTGTCTGTGGAAGTTTCGTCTGTGAAGACGGGTACGATGACTGTACCAACGCTGCGGGTTGCGAAACTGACATTTGGGACGACAACGATTGTGGAACCGGCTGTCAGGGGCGCACGGACTGCGACACGCTCACAAACACCGAGGAGGGCGTTTGCAACGCGGGTACTTGCGAAGTCTATCTGTGTGAATCGGGTTGGGATCAGTGTGGCGACGACGTGGGCTGTGAAACGGCACTCACGACTCCTCAAAGCTGCGGCTCGAGTTGCGACGATGTGACTGCGTGTGAATTCCCTCACGCCGAGGATCTGTGCACAGACGGGGATTGCGTTCAGGGTGAATGCGACACCAACTACTACGACATCGATCCGGACGAAGCAGGTTGCGAGTACTATTGCACGGGCGATCCAGACGACGAGGACATCCCGGATCCGTCGTTCATCGACAGCAATTGTGATGGCATCGACGGCGACATCGACCGGGCGTTCTTCGTTGCGACCGACGGCGATGATGACGACGCCGGAACGAGAGGTGCACCCTTCCAAACAGTGCAAGCGGCGTTGGACGCAGCCGAGGAATCGGGCAGCCGCGACCACGTTTACGTCGCTCGGGGGACGTATACGAGCGAAACGATTTCGCTGCCGAACGGCGTGAGCCTGTTCGGACAGTACAACGCCGACAACTGGAGCAGTCCGCTGCTGGTTGATCGCGCCTCGAACAACACGACGACGATCTCGTCGACCGAGACATATGCCATCCGCGTGTTGAACTACGACTCGACCGGCTACCTCGCAGGATTCACGATCCAATCAGACGACGGGCCCGAGCCTGGTTATTCTTCAGTGGCAATCGAGCTGTACAACGTCAGCGGCGACTTCATCGTCGAAGACAACGAGATTCGAGCCGGGGCAGGTGAAGCAGCCGAACACCGGAGCCAAGCAACTGGGGGCGACGACGGTGTAAACGGGGCAGACGGCGACGACGGTTGTGATGGGTGCAACAACTCGAGCGGTCCCAACGACGGACGCGGCGGCTCAGGCAGCACAGCCGGATGCAACTCCGGTGGCAACGGCGGCCGGGGCGGTTACGACAACAACTGGGGCAGCTCGGGCAGTACGGGTTACCCAGTAGTCGACGGCGTACGAGTGGGTGGATCAGGTGGCGGCGGCGGTCACAACCCGGGAGATTGTCCCGACAACGGTGGAACCGGGAACAATGGCGGTGCTGGCGACGGAGGGTCCCGCGGGACCAACGGAAACCACAGCTCTACTCATAATAAGGGCAGCCTCTTCTTTTTCTTTGGCCGTTTTTTCTGGGTCACTGGTGTCGGCGACCCCGGCGGTGCCGGCCGAGATGGCGGGGGGGGCGGGGGCGGGGGGGGGGGAGGCGGTGCAACCACCTACCTCGGCGCCTCCTGGGAAGACCGCGGCGGCGGCGGCGGTGGTGGCGGCAGCGGTGGCTGCGGTGGCAACGGCGGCGACGCAGGGCGCGGCGGTGGCGGCTCCTTTGCGATCATGGCGTTCCTTTCGGACGGCGCTACCGTGCGTAACAATGTTCTGGTGACCGCCGGCGGAGGGCGTGGCGGCGACGGTGGCGCAGGCGGTATCGGAGGCGACGGGGGGCATTATCCCACCAACAGTGCCCGCGGCGGCAAGGGCGGATCGGGGCAGGATGATTCCGGTAGTGGGGGCTGGGGCGGTCCCGGAGGAGATGGCGGCAGAGGAGGAGGCGGTACCGGCGGTCCGGGTGGCCCCAGCATTGGAATCTGGCGATACCAATCCTCTGGCCTGACATCCAGCGGAAACAATACGGATGGACTGGGCCCGGCTGGGCTGGGAGGCGATGGAGGAACGAATGGTTCGGTTTACGCTGAAGACGGTAAGACCGGTCTCAGGTACTCGGATTACTCGTACTGAGCCTACTCTTCGTCGAGCAGCACACCCTCGAAAACGCCGTCGAAACCCTCACTATAGTCCTCACCCTCCTCGAGAACGCCGGTCCAGACACCTTCGATCAGAGTTTGAGCTTCCAGCCTGTCGTTGATCTCCCCCGCTATGGTTGAGCCCGACAACGTCATGAGGGTCTCGGTATCGACCGAGTCTGCGATCAGACCTTCTACGTAGAGGCCGCCTACATTCACACCGGCCCGACAGAGGGCAGCGCCACTGGATGGCATAGGAAAGATCTCGGCCAATACAGCCCCTGCCAGTTCAAGGAACTCCGCTTCGATCCACGCGCCTACGGCTTCACAGTCGATCCAAGTCGCAAAGAGGTCGGCGGTGCTCTCGCAGGCCTCGGTGGTTCCGTCGCCGTCGGCGTCGCACTCGAGCAGCGGAAGAAGCAGATTCAAATAGATGTATTGCAGTAGACGGCCGAAATCCACTCGGAACGTGTGCTCTGGGATCTGAAGGCGGTCGTCGACCACGCTGGTAACCCCCGTGTAAGCTTCGTTGCTCAGACCGGCTTCGCTCAAAGCAAACTCGAAGGTGTGCAGCGTACCGCTCAAGTCGTGAAGCTCGACCGTCATCGTCTGGAGCTCGTGAGTGAAATTGCCTTCCTTGTTCTCGTCGACCTCGACGATGGTCAGCTGCGACGTGATTTGCATCTCGGTGAATGCGCCGGAAAGGTCGCTGGTCAGCGTGAGGATTCGGAGCAACACATCTGGCACTGAATCGACAATGAGGCCCTGGACTTCTGTTTGAATGGCCTGATTCGCACCCCAGCTGTAGGCCAAAATGCCGCACATGAAGCGGGACACGGGCTGAGCCCCCGACCAAGTCGCAAAATCTCGCGTGTACATCTGTTCTAGATCGCCGGCTCGATGGGTGAACTCCTGGGCGTTGCAGGAATTGAAATCGCCGCCGGTTGCCTCCCAGCAACAGAACTCGCTGTAGACAAAGTCCAATAGGAACGCTGCCGGGTCGACTCCGTAGTCGTCGGTCTCAAAGTTGCCGTTCACGTCGTCGTCATCACCCATCTCGTGAAAGAGGTGCACCGTGTCGGAAATGCTCGGAGGCAACGCGTCGGCCATATCGAACTCGTTCTCGAGCTCGAACACCCCATTGTAGGTGATGGGCAGGTCGGCCAACGTCACGTCGACGATGGTCGTTTGTCCGCTGGTGACCTCTACCGGTTCCACACACGCGTAGGCCAACACATTGCCGTCAAAAGCAGCGTGTAGAGACACAGCATAGTCGCTGCCAACCAGAACAGCCGCAACCCGTGCCGGTGCCCCAACCGTGGTTACGGGAACCGCTGTATGAAGCGCTCCGGTCGGAGTAAAGGGGTCGACATTTTCACAACGGCCGTCCCACACTCGCATCGTGAACGCGCTCAGGGTGTGTTCGCCGGCGTATGTCATGTGAGCTTCGATGTCACCATTTGGACGAGCATTGATGGTGATATCGAAGATCACTGGGTCCGCATTGAGAGCGGAGGCCTCGACGGAAAAACTCACTTCGTCGAAGCCTGCAGTAAGTATGACAGAGACCTCTCCGAGCTCGTCGGTATTCATGTTCGTCGCTGCCAATCGCGAATCACCCGGATCGCCGATGATCTCAAACGAGACGTTGCCACCGACGACCGGTGTGTTGAAGCAGTCGGCATATCGAACAGCCAGCTCGGTGTCTTGGCCTGCAGTCGGTCGTTGAGTCTGACCGCTGAGAATGTTCAGCGTTGAGGCACAGCGACCGGTCTCTCCCATATCGGGCGTAGCGCGATCGGGTTCCTCAGTCGTATCGGGTTCCGTATTCGAGGTCAGATTCGAGGTGGTATTGACAGGGTCGTCACCACACGCGGCGATCGATAGGCTGGCGCTCAGTAGAAGCACAGCCAAGCGGCTCATTCCACTCATAAAGCATTCTCCCAATCCAAAATTCTTCAAAGTCATCGAGACACTCGGGTAAGGCTCGATTAGCAGAAGCCCCCGATCAACTCAAGCGAAGATTTGGCTTTGGGCTAGGTCTCAAGCTACTTTCAGTCCGTGCCAACTCGTTTGACCTCAAGCCTGACGATCGACAAAACCTGGGACGGGGAACCCCTGCCAGCTCATCATTGGGCTGAACTCACACTGCAACTCGGGGCCGAGTTCCTCGCCGTTACGATCGAGGCACCCTACGGGAATGATCCACCTCCGACACAGGCGGCTGGGTCGACAGCAAGACTTTGGGAGCACGAGGTGGTCGAGCTATTCCTGTTGGGGGAAGACAACCAATACCTGGAACTCGAGTTTGGCCCGCATGGCCACTATCTGGCCCTCTATCTTATCGGGCCTCGCAACTGTGTCAGAACCGACATGAACCTCGAGTTTGTCGCCGAGATCGTCGGGTCACGCTGGCGAGGGTCGGCGAAGGTGCCCGTCCACCTGCTGCCTCCACGTCTGGACAGGGCCAATGGATACGCCATTCGGGGTGTTGGGCCCCAGAGGCAGTATATGGCGGCGGAAGCAGTGCCGGGTCCTCAGCCGGACTTTCACCGACTGCAGTACTTCCGGCCAATCGAGCTTACTCTTTGTCACCGCACGTGTAGATGATCCGAATATCCTCGATCTCACGGCTCTGAATCATGTCACAAGAGGCACCGTGAAAGGTCACCGTGTCGTCTTCGAGCGTCCAGCCGTTGTCCGGATCGAGGTCGACAGGTACATCGTCTAAGAAGGCCAGCAGGTCTTCCTGATTCGCCGGTGGCTCAGCCACCTGGACCCGGCATCGGATGCTATTCATGATGCCCCACAAGGCATCGCTGAAATCTTCACTGCTTTCGATCAGCATGAAGCCGTGGTCGGCATAGTCATTGTCGATCGCACCGTAGTCGACCCCGCCTGCCTCGGCCCAGGACCTCATTTGGTTGCCGCTCTCGATCGCCCTGAATCCCATCACGAAGGTCTTCACGCTCGACTCGAGATTGAGTTGGCTGATCACGTCCTCAGTCCGTGGACACCCCGTCCTTTCGGGAAGGCATCGATTCTGTCCCCCGGCAGTCAACAAGATCACGTAGCTGGCTCTGCTATCATCGCTCAGCCCTGGGTCCTGTGCTGCTTGCGCCATCCCGCAATCTGGGTTTCTGGTGTAGCCTGGGCATCCGGGGTTCAGCCAGTGGTTTCGGTCGGTGGTCTCTGTCAGGAACGACGAGATTCGACTGGCGTTGTTCGGGCCGACGTGCAAGGGAACGCTGAAACTGTCGTCCTCCAGCTCGATCGACATGGTCGCCTGTTCACAACGGATCTCCCGCTCCTGGCAGTTGCCCCGTTCAGAGCTGTCGCGGTCGGGAAAGAGAACGAGCCCGTACCGTGAAGCGTCGTCATCGTCCGCGATCACTTGCGAAACTGTTTCAACTAGAATGTTCCAGCGTCGAACTCGGCCAATGGTGTTGTTCATACCCCCCGACCGGTCGAGGACAAACAGGATGTTCGGTTCCACAATCGCCGGCTCCCGCTCTTCCTCGCAGCGGGCGGCGCACAATCCATCGTCGCAGTACAGGCTTTCAGGTGCCATACAGTCGTAGTTCGAAGAGCAGGTCCCCTCTGGTATGCAGCCCAACCCGACTTCGGTACTGCACACCTCCGAAGCGCCACAGACGGTCACGTCATAATCGTAGTCGTCACAGTCGTTGCAGTCCGCTGACCACGAGTCCGGCTCGTCGCAGAGCGAGACCGGAACCACGTTGCCTAGCCCGTCGCGGTCTTGGTCGAGACAATACTCAACGGCGTCTACCGCGCCGAGATCGATTCCACCATCGCAGTCGTTGTCGACTCCATCGCACACCTCGATGGCGCTCGGCTTCACGTCCCTATCGAGGTCGTTGCAGTCCCCGCCCTGGTTTACGTAGCGTCCAGGAGGCGAGCATGCCTCGACGATGGAGTCCGGGTCGCCGTAGCCATCGTTGTCGATATCTGCATACCAAATGATAGGTTCGCATTGATCGGTGTTTGCGTTTCCATCTTCGCCGACGTCAGAATCGGTGGCGTTGCCATCATCAGACCCGGTGTCCCCGTCAAGGGCATCTATGGAACCGATTCGGCGATCCTGTGATCGGGCATCCTCTACAGTTTGTAGGTCTGGAATATCGAGGGACGCGTCGTGTCGCTCGACGCCGGTCCCGTCCAGCGCCGAATTCGGAATCGCATCGCTGCACCCAGTCGCTCCCAACGCCATACACATCAGCAGCATGGCTTTGGACAAATCTCGAGCGTCCTTCTGAAAAAAGGCAAACATCTTAAACCTCTCTATCTATGTTTCGTGACGGGGCGCAGGACCGAAGGACTACTCAGCGCAGGAGTAGACGACCTCGATGTCGGCGTTATCGCTCTCTCTAATCAAATCACAGGCACTGGCTGAGAACGTCAGGTCCGTTCCGTTTCGCTGCCAGCCATTTTCACTGTCTTCGGCAATCTCGTTGCCGTTGACGAACACCAGCGTCGCTTCTCGATCGCTGGGTTCCTCGGACAATTGAATCTCACATTGAGTCGTTCCAATGGCGTCCCAGAGCGCTTCTCTGAACTGCTCTGTGTTGTCGATGACCATAAAGCCGTCGCTGGCATAGGTCTCATCGATCGCTTCGTAATCAACGCCCCCCGCCGCAGCCAACTCTCGCAGCGCGACCGCATGGCTACTTCCGAAAGAGAGGACGAAGGTCTGTACACCCTGTTCTAAGTGAAGCTCGGACAGGCTCTCGACCCGATCGGGACAACCAGTCAAATCGGGGCTGCAGTTCTCTTGGACTCCCGTGGTGATCAGGACGACGTAGGAAGCCCGGTCGGTCTCGGCCAAGCCCTCGAGCCCTCTTACTTGGGCCAGAGCGCAGTCCGGATTTCTGTTTCGCCCAGGACAGCCTGGTGCCAACGGGTGGTCGTCATCTTCAATTGTGGCACTAAGTAGCGAGCTAATGAGTTCTGCGCTCTCTGGCTCGAACTCTCCCGGAATTGAGAGAGCGCCGGCTGGGGTGTCGACCTCCATCTCAGTCTGAAAGCACTTCGTTTCGGATTCCTGGCAGGCCCCCTCCTCGAAATTGTCCCTATCTGGGAAGAGGACCAAATTGTAATTCGCGGAATTCGCTTTGGTGGGGTCCGCCAAGAGTTCTGTGATGACCGTTACGGCTATCTCCCATTTGGGTGTGCCGCCGATACCGTTGTTCATGGTGGCGGTGCGCTCCAGGGCGAACAGAATATTGGGGCGGATGATCTCGGGGCTTCGCTCGGAGTCACAGCGATCGACGCACACCGCGTCTCTACAGAGCTGGCTTTCCGGGTTTTCACAGTCGGCATTGACGAGACAGGACCCCTCCGCGATGCAGTCTGGACTCGGAGCAGAACTACAGAAGAAACCGTCTCCGCAGGCGCCAACCTGGTTGTTGCCGTCGTCGCAGTCCCCGCATTCTTCGGACCACTGCGGCGGCTCGGCGCAGAGCGCGACCGGTGTGAACGCTCCGACACCATCGCCGTCTTCATCGAGGCAGTACTCGGTCGTGTCTGAGGAACCATTGTCGACCACGCCATCGCAGTCGTTGTCTTTGCCGTCGCAGTCGTTGCCCTCTTCTAGGTTGGGAGCGCGCTCGGCGTCGCCGTCGTCGCAATCGTCGCTGTTTTCGACGTAGCCGGTCGGTTGTCGACACCCAATCAAGCTGTCTTCGACGTCACCGAAGGTATCTTCGTCGCTGTCTGCGAACCACAATTGCTCGCCGCATTCCTGAGCGATTGCCTCGCCCGAATCGATGTCGACACAGACCATGAGAACTTCCATGTCCTCAGGAAACACCAAATCAGCCGGCGGCTCACCACAAGTGCCGTGCCAGGGGCATTCCTCGTCCGTCGCGCATTCCATGAAGTGGGTCTCACTCGAGATGCTCGGGCCGCAGATATGTGTCTCGCTCGATATACATGGCGCTTCGTCACACCCGACAGCCGCGAGGGCCAACGTGCTGAGAATCGCTAGAGTGAGGTTGTTGTTTGTCATTGATCTGACCTGCTCATTCGACTCAGTGAATCCTGTACATCACGCATTCCCAACTGTACGCCTGAAACCCACAGTGAGGGAGTGCCAGATCTGGCACTGTTTAATACTGATTAAATTACAGGACCTTAGTCTTCTTCGCCCAATTCCGAGATGTACTGGCCCATGTAGAAGACGACCCGTTCGCAATCTTGGGGTCGCTCCAACTCCTCGTTGAGCTTATCGACAGCCTGCCGGTGGGAACCGATCATTTCCCGTACTTTTGCGAGCATCGACACCGTCTCGCCCCACATGGGGTGGCCAGGCCAGACGTCGATCGAATAGGTGCTTCCACCAACGACGTCTTTTGCATAGGAGCGGGCCGGGCCGACCTGGAGCTTTTGGCAGATCATACTTACGACCGATTGGTAGTGGTCGAGGATGGCTGCCTCCCAGCCCACCGGAGAGCCGATTGGAACCTCGAGCTTGTCGCTCGCCCAGATCGACTCGTCATCACCTTCCTCCTTGCGGATTCGGCCTTCCCCGAGCAGTTGCTCGAGCGCGGTGTCTACGACCTGGTCTCTCAAGGGTATTCGTTGCCGCAGGGCGCTGTCGGCGACGGGCCCCTCGCGATAGATGACCATCCAGACCAGAGCCGCGTGGGTACCGCTGCCAGGAGAGTGGTCGAGCTCGGCTTCCTCAACCAGCTGAAAGCGGGCGTCGTTTCCTCGTCCCGATCGGACGGCCAAACCGGACACGACCAGATCGTTCAAGACCCCACGCACGATCGCCTCGTCGTCATATCGAAAGCGAGTCAGAACGTCGACTTGGCCTGTTTCACCGTGCTCGCCCAGATAGTCGACAACTGCCTCCCAGACGGTCCGCCCCTCGATGCTCAAACTTTGGGTGAGATTCTGCATTCGGCGGTGGTAGGTCCGAAGAGCCATGCCGAACATGTCTGCGATGACGCGCTTCCGAACCCCGCAAGCCTCTAACTCGACGACCAGTTCCTTAAAAACTTGGTCCACGAGAGTGGCCAGGGGAGCCCTCGTTCCAGAGACAGTCGCAAGGTGTGCGATCAACGCCGTAGTCGCTTGGACGATCCCATCGATGAGTGGTCTAATATTCATGAGCAGCCCTCAAGATAGCCACTGTAGTCGAAACTGACAATGACCGCACAGGCGGGACTCGCCATTTAGGACGCGACCACTGGGGGTCCCGACTACGCAGGAGACTGTCCCGAGACCGGCGAGGGTCACGGCCTTTTCGATGCGCCGAGAGCGGCAGGGTTGAATCCGCTACTGGGGTTTATCAGGGGAGAGGACCAGTCGAGACGCTGCGACCGACGGTCAACTGGGAACGGAGTTTGGCCGTTTGACGGGTTTGAATTCATCCCAGCCCAGGTGTTCTGGGTATTCTCTCCAAGGCCCCTCGCAGACCGAGTTGAGGTCGCAGTCTTTGCAGACCTCGCCCTTCAACTTGCCCTCCGCAAGACGTTGGTCGGTGAAGCTATCGATCACCCACTCCGCATCCACGATTCGGGTGTCTGGGATGATCCATTCGGCAGCGAAGGATTCGTAGCCAGGCAGGAAGCACAGCGGGATCGCTTCGGTCATACAGGGTATTCCCGCCTGGCGCCCGATCTCGAGACTAGCCAGCACGTAGGGTTGTGCCTCGCTCAACTTTGGCACGATCGTATCGAAGTTGTCGCCTGCGGTTCCCAGTGCGTGGACGAACGCGAATTGATACTGGCTGACGTCGAGCTTAACGAACAGCCGAGCCATATCGGGTAGGAAGCGGTAGTTAGCCTGAGTGATCACGCTGTTCATCAGTACGGGCAGGCCCCGTTTTCTGACGTTGTGGATGCCCTTCACCGTCTGGCGGAAGGCCCCGGGTGCTCGGGTTAACTCATCGTGGATGGCGGCGTTGTGGCCGTGCACGGCCGGGCTGAACTCGGTCGCTCCTGCCTCGATGAGCTTGTCGAGCGCCCTGTCCACGGCCAACATGCGACCATTGGTCTGAATCTGAATGACCCGAAAACCGGCCTTACTGGCGTGGGCGACCAGCTCGGGCAGGTCCTTGCGGATGGTGACTTCGCCGCCCGTAAACACGATCTCGTCAGCATGCTCACGCTCTTCGTCGATAATCGACTTGAGGACGTCGGTGGTCTTGTCAGGATACTCGTTTCGCTTGTCGCCCTGAACACAGAACTCACATCGGTTATTGCACTGGAATCCAGTCTTTAGGTCGATTCGGCGGCGAATTGTTGGTGCGGAGTCCGACGACATCGGCCAAGAATAGGTTATCGGTGGCCTGCTAGCAATGGCGGGGGTTACAGCTATTCGGCAAGTGGGCCTGTTAAAAACTAAGATGGGCTGCCGGTATCGTCTTTTTCACGGTTTAGTCTCCTGAGAAAGATGCCCCCAGCGACCAACCCAGTGGACTCCACACACAGCGTCGCGATGGCAAAGGCGTTTGGGACTCCCTCGGCCACCAGGCTTATCAGACGCCCGAAAACGAACCCTCCCAGAATGCAGCAGGCCGCGATGAGGGCGATCGGTCGAAGGCTCGTTCTTTTGCTCGCCAGTAGGAACGTGCCACCCGCGGTCGAAAACAGGCCGCCGTAGGCCGCCCGAATCTCGGCGTAACCCGATGGATCACTGAGCTCGATCCCAATCGGGGCCACGAGTGTATCGGGCAGGAACCAGCCCTGCATCGCTACCGCAAAGAACACCACTCCCATGATCACCAGATAGACCGTTAACAGCCGCTCACCAGCCACAATCGATGCCCTTCGTCGTCACTGAAACCTCGCTGAGAGGGGCCATCATACGGCCTGCAGCTACAGGTTGCACGTTCGCTCGCGTCGGCTCCGCTTCAAGCTGCGGAACCCGAGATTGTGGGCCGAGCGATGGGTCATCTGGCCGTGGGGTCCGGGCAGCCAGGTGGACTCCTCCGAGTCACCCCTCGACCCTCGGAAGAGCGGCAGGCCGACCTCCCTTGGTCTTCACTATCGACCACAGCGGATTCACGCGTGTACTGTGGCGCAGCCAACGGTCACCTTCTGGGAAACTGCACATGAAACTCGACTTGCCCTTGATCATTCTGATTCTCCTCTCGCTGCCGGTCGCTGTCACGGCCTCCGCTCAGGATGCGGAATTCGGTGGTTGGTACGGCGAGAATCGAGCGCGCCTCGATCAACTTGTTCAAGACTACGGGAGCGGGTCAGCGGACTACGACCCTGAGAAAAGACCGATCGCTGTGTTCGATTGGGACAATACGGTCGCAAAGAACGACATTGGCGCAGCTACCGTCGCCTGGGTGATTCAGCACGGGTTGGTCCACCAGCCGGCCGATTGGGCTTCGGTCATGCCATTCCTGACGGCCGGGGCCGCCGCCAGGCTGAACACCTTGTGTCGTTTTGGCGTCGTCGGAGAACCGCTCGACACCCCATCATCGCCAGATTGTGCGAGTGAGTTACTCGCTGTGTACCGACGGGCGGCGTTGACGGACGGTACGCCGGCATTCGCCGGGTACAACCACCACACATTCAAACCCACTGCCGCCTGGCAGTCGATTCTCTTGGCCGGCTACAGCCCAGACGAGGTGCGGCAGTTGGCCGAACAAGTCATTGAAGCCCACACTTCGGCTGAAATCGGCGCCACTCAGACGGTCGGACACACCGACGGGGTCGATGCCTATATCCGGCTCTATCCGTTGATTCACGGGTTGATAACCGAGCTGCAAACAGCCGGCTTCGACGTCTGGGTCGTGAGTGCCTCACCACAGCACGTCGTCGAACCCTTCGCTTCCCGGGTGGGTGTGGCGGCTGACCATGTCATTGGAATCCGCTCCGAGATCGACCCGACCGGACGCCAAACGACCCGCTTCCAGTCATGCACGTCAGACGACCCCCAAGACGGTCTGATCACTTTCGCCGACGGCAAACGATGTTGGATCAACCGGGTCATTCTCGGGATTCAAGGTGAGCAGGCGATGGAGCGGGCTCCCGATGGTCGGGGCCCGGTGTTTGTCGCGGGCGACGCGGGCACCGATTTGACCATGTTGCGGGACGCGACTGCGCTCCGGCTCGTTATCAACCGTAACAAAACAGATTTGATGTGCTACGCGTATCACAATGAAGACGGGAACTGGTTGGTAAATCGGATGTTCATCGAGCCCAAACCGGAAAGAGCGCAAGCCTATTCTTGCTCAGTGGATGCCTGCACCAGTACGGAAGGCAATGGCGTACCGTGTCTGGATGAATCCGGTAGCACCATTCCAGACCAACGGGACACGGTTTTTTAGCAGGCAAACCGCCGCTACAGCTCGACGGGAAGCCGCTCGGCCAGTCGGATGGCGTTGGCCTCCACCTCTGCTCGGTAGGCAAAGGCTTCGACGCCTGCTTCGATCGACTCGCGAAGGGTCTGTCCGTATGTGGGGTCGATTTCGTCTGCCGGCCTGAACGTGTGGCAGTCGGCGCGGGCGACACAAAAGAGCACCATCGCTCGGTGACCCTGCCTCCGCATCGCTGTGAGCTCACGCAGGTGCTTGGTCCCCCGCTCGGTGACGGCGTCCGGGAAAAACCCAGTCCCATTTTCGGCTAGTGTGGTGCTCTTCACTTCCACGTAGCACAGGCTCTCTGGTCGAGAGTCGTGGCCTGAGAGCAAGATATCGATGCGACTCTTCTCACCGTAGCGTTTCTCTGTTTCCAAAGTTTTATAACCGGACAGCTCACCGATAACGCCGCTCTCGATTGCTTCGACGGCTAGGCGGTTGGCTCGGCTCGGGTGGACACCGATCCAGGTGCTTCCGTCGTTGACCTGTTCGAGCGTCCACTGGAGCTTTCGCTTGGGGTTGTTTGCCGGGCTCACTCGGGCGCGAAATCCGGGTGAATTGCAGCCGGTCATGCGGCCCGTATTGGGGCAGTGGGCTACGACGATCTGGCCGCTGTCGAGTCGGACGTCCGCGAAAAACCGCTTGTAGCGGCGCAACAACTCACCTTCCACTAGGGTATCGGGATAGACCACCGGCTAGCTCAGGCCCAAACTCTGTTGAGCGGGTAAGAGCGGAACGCCTTCCAGTTCGAGCAGTGCCTTCTTTGCTGGGAGTCCGCCCCCGTAGCCGACCAGGGTGCGGTCTGCTCCGATGACGCGATGACACGGAATGATGATTGAGATGGGATTCCTGCCGTTAGCAGCACCGACCGCTCTCACCGCCTTCGTGTTGCCAATGGCTCTGGCCAGTTCTCCGTAGGTCGTTGTGGTCCCGTATGGGATCGTACGGAGTGCCGACCACACCGCCTGTTGGAAGGGTGTACCCGCCGGTTCGAGTTCGAGGTCGAACTCCGTGAGCGAGCCCGAAAAATAGCGTTCCAGTTGTTCGACAACGGTGGTGAATGGGCTGGAATCCTCGATCCAATTGGGCTCCCTGGCAACCCCATGGTCTCCGGCCTTGATGTACAGGCCGGTCAGCGCAGATTGGGAACCGACCAGCTGCAGCTTCCCGATGGGACTGGATATCTCGGTGTAGTAGGTGTACCCCTTCATGCCATTTCATCCGGTTTCTGTTGCCCGCGCGCAGGCTACCACTCGTTGATCGGCTTGTCACCGGCCAATGGCAGTCGCCACCGTCGAGCACGAACGCGGTCTCGCGAATTGGTTCGCCGGTTTACCAAAACCGTGTACTGTGAGTGAGAATCTCGGTAGACCGCCGGGTTGCGTGAAACCCATATCGGCCGATAGTTCCGGAGTCATGATGAATCTTCGTTCTTCCTTTCGGCACGCGTTTCTCGTCGTGCTCGCCTTGGGCGCGGTCGCCATACCTGACCAGTCGCTAGCATCGTACGATGAAGACCCAGAAACGCGGCGGGCAGTCCAAATCACTTTCGTCTCGATTGCGGTTGCGGGTGGCATCGCCTGTGGGATTGGTAACTCGCTGGCTTTAGCCAACGACCGGCCTCCTGGCGCCTGGCTTCCGGTCGGTGTCGTTTTCGGCATTCTAAACGGTGTCACAGGTGTTGTCGGCATCTTGAGTGAAGATACAGGAGAGCAGGTAGCTGGTGTTGCCCTGGCTGCTCTGGGGGCGGCGGATCTGGTCCTTGCTCTGGCCGCAAAACTCAACACGTATCAGGGGCCAGTAATTGTCCCCGCGGCTCTGCCCACCAGGACTGGAGCGCTGGCACCGGGCCTACAGTTGAGCTGGGATTTCTAGACACCAACCCCCCACGGCAATCCAGACTGACACAGCCGAGATGTGTGCATGACTGGCTGATCGCTGTATATCTGTTGCACGATGAGCGAACTCGAAATTACAGAACCACTCGATCTATGCCGCCCCGATGGCACGCTCAACCGAAAAGCGGTTGGGTGGTCGCGTTTCCCCCTTCACCGGTGCAACCTGTCAGGCCACCGTGGCCGCAAAAAGAAGTGGGACTTCTGGGCCGTGACTACCAATGAGGCCATGCTCTCGCTGACATACGCTGACCTGGATTATCTGGGGCTCATCACCGTCCTATTCACCGATTTCGAGACGGGAACCGAGTACGAAAAGGGCATGTTTGTTCCGCTGGGACTGGGCATGGCACAGCCCGAGACCGTCGCGGGGGCGGACATCCGATTCCGGATGCCCGGGTTGGCCCTGACCTTCAGCGAGGAGAACGTCGGAACACGTCTTCTGGCCTCGTGTAAGACGATCGGGGGTCGACGGCTCGAGGCTGATATTCTCGTCGAAAGTCCACCGAATCACGAAACACTGACCGTGGTGGTTCCATGGTCGGACAGTCAGTTCCAGCTGACCTCGAAACACAATACGAGGCCTGCGGTGGGACAGATCGCCGTCGACGGAAGAACCTATCAGGTGGGGCCGGACTCGAACGCATTCGGTTGCCTCGATTACGGTCGAGGCATCTGGCCCCGCCACAGCAGATGGAACTGGGCCTCAGCGTCTGGAGTCGAGGCAGGCCACACGATCGGACTCCAGTTCGGCGGACAGTGGACGGACGGAACCGGAATGACCGAAAACGCGCTCTGCGTCGATGGACGCCTTCACAAAATTTCAGATGAGCTGGTGTTCGAGAAAGACCTAAACAACATCATGGCACCCTGGCGAATCTACTCGAAGGAGTCCTCGTCGGTAGACCTGGTGTTTACGCCCTTCCACCGTAAGAAAGTCAAAATCGACTTGCTTGTGGCTGGTTCGGAGCTTTGGCACTGCCTGGGACACTTCTCTGGAACCGCAACTTCTAACGACGGGGAGACAGTTCGAGTCGAACGACTGATGGGGTGGGCCGAAGAAATGCATGCGAGATGGTGAGCGTATGAGCAGCATCGCACCCGAGCCGGTTCGCGTTGCGTTCACTCTTAGCGAACTGGAGCGCGTCCTCGATTTCTGCGAGCGCTATCCCGCCAACGACCACCCCCGCTCTCTACTGAGACGGCTGATAACCAAGAATACGACGAGCCCGGAAGGTGTTCTCGAACTGCGAGCTGAGGATGGCGGGAGCGTGGTGGCAGTTGTGGTCGACGACGTTACGAGCGCAAACGGGTGCGCTGTTCTGGATCTCGGAGGAGTGAAGAGCAATCGTTCGCTGCCAGTGCTCCTCGAGTCGCTGCTGGTCCATGCAGAGGACTTCGTTCGAGCAGGCCGGAGAGATGGACTAGAAGTTCCAGTCGAGCCCGCTTGGACAGGTTGGGTGCCCATCCTGGAGGCGAGAGGGTACACGCTGGGCTTTTCCTCCTACGACATGCAGACCTCGAAAGCTCCTCCGGCTCAGCCATTGGAATTGCCCGGTCCTCAGTGGCACTGGGAACCGGCGACGTCGGAATGGGTTCAAAAGTACTTCACCACCATGCAGGCAGCGATGGCGCCGGTGCCCGGCGCTTATCTCAGCTCGATAGACGTCTTTCGGGACACCCTAGAATCGAAAGCCGATCGGGACGAGCTTCTGATCTATGGCTCGGACGTCGCTGGATTCGTCTGCGTGAAAATGGGCCCAGACCAGACCGGACTCATCAACATGATCGGGCGTCACCCGGACTTCCGCGGCCATGGACTGGGCCCGATCCTCATGGACCGAGCGATGCGAAACCTTAGAAAGGCGGGTGCCGAGCGCCTTGTCCTCGATGTGACCGCAACCAACAAGACCGCGCTCGATCTCTACATCGGGCTGGGTTTCGAGATCACCCAAACGGTTCGAATCTACCGTCAATTTTTCTAGCTCGAGCGCTCCTAGCGAGAACAGTCCACCACAGAGACCTGATAGGCGATTTCTGTCGACAGGCCCGACACGGTCACCGAATAGGTTGTGTCTGCTTGCATTCGCCAGCCGTTGGGGATGATCGAAATCGCGGAACTGCTACCGTAGTTCTGTAGAAGGGTCTCGACGGTAACGGATAACTCCGTACCTTCGGTCTCGATGGTCACTTCGGCAGAGCCCAGGTCGATGTTGTCGCTCTGTATCGACCAACCCGTGTCATCCAGAGTGGCCCACTCGTCACTGGCGGCTTGAATCGGAAAAACACCCGGGGCCGGCCACGCAGTCCAACCACCCGAACCACCGAACACTGAGTCGAAGTACATGCAAGATGCCCGGCTTGTCGAACCGAGCCCGAGCGCCGCGAGCCAATCAGACAGGATCCAGCGGCGATGGCCGAGTGTTGTCGGATTGCCCCGATCGACCATGTAATGATCGACCGATACCACACCCGGCGCCATCGACAAGCTGCTTGCTCCGGCTGCCTGGGCGGCCGTCTCGTTGTAGCAGGTCCAGGTGTCGGGCGGATTATGGGACAGGCTGTTGTTTGCGTGCATCAGTAATGCGCAAGATTGGGCGCGTTCGTTGAACTCCGAGGCGTGGCTGACTGGGGGAAGGTCCGCCAACCAGCGATAGAGGTTGACTTGCCTCAGGGCGTTGTCCAAGCCCTCATCGCTCACGGTCCCGGGGTCGCACTCGGCGGCGGACCCCGACCAAGACCCCTCAGAACGAGACCCCCGATCCGCATTCCAGCGCTCGCAAACGCCGACTTCCTCAGCCACATCTATGGGTGTTGTCTCGACTGCGATGTCCGGATCATCAAGAACTTCTGGTTCCGCGTCCGGGTCGTCCTGAGTAACGTCAATCGCGGTGTCGATCGCAGCGTCATTGGAACGATCACGGTCTACAATCATGTCCGGATCGGGCTCAGCTGCGCGATCTAGGAGCTCTGTGTCCGCAGCATCGCGATCGTTCGTCGCGCCGCCGTCTTCCGTCGAATGACACGCGAAGAGGAGAAACAAGACGAGGAGAGCTGTAATTCGGCTGGTCAAGATACCTCACGTGCCAGTAGTCGATCCATGGTCACGCGAAGTGTGGTCTGAGGCAAGGGAATCGTGGCGTTCGAACAAAGTCACCTGATCTATATGAACCACCGCAGGAACAGGCCACCGCTCGTACCCAAGGAGTGACCTTCCCCGTCGACGAGCTCGTCGTCTTCCTCAGTCGTGTTGGCGTTCTCTAAGTCTCCCATCCAGCTGTAGGCGTAGCCAAGGTAGGCCTCGCCCCCAATCGCCAGAGACTCGGCGACCCAGAACTCCAGTCCCACCACACAGCCGATGCCTAGCTCGTGGGAGTCAAACCGATGGCTGTAATCCCCGCCAGTTTCATACAAGTTATTCAGATAGACGACGCGGGGCCCCACAATGAGGTTGACCGGTTCAGTCGAGCCCGTGAAGTAGGCACCTAAGCTCGTGCTCACAGAGCGGTATGTGGTCTCCTGGTTGGGTGAGACCGTATAGCTCCGCTCCGAAGACCCCCACGAGGCCGATAATCCCGGTTCCAGCCGAAAGCCGTCACCGAATCGGATCGGCACTTGAATCGAGGGTGAGCTAAACAGATAGGGTGACAAACCGAGCAGGCCCGAAGACGAAGTGATCATCCCAAGACCAACCCCAAACGAGACATCGCTGCCTTCGCTCTCGTCGCCATCAGAGGCATGAGCCGTTGCGCTGAACGTAAGAGCTGTGAACATCAGAATTCGAAAAGATTTGAGTTGAACCATTTTTCCGTCGCTTTCTCGTCCGAGACCGATGCCTGGTCGGAGGATCGCATGAAGCGTGCCACCAAGCCGATCCGGGTTACTACGGACCTGTGTTCAACTCCACCTGGTCGGTCCTTGACGAATTGTCAGCTTTTGCGGTGTGTTCAACAGCTCAGGGAGGACAGAATGTCAGGAGGTCTTGCAGCAGTTGTGTTGTTGGGGTTGAACCGGAAGCCGGGGAGGGGGAACAGACGACCGCTACTCTACTCGCAGGAATCGAGCGAATCGATCCAATCGCTGAGCAAGTCGAGTCCCACATCGTCGATACTGTAGCGAGCCAGCGGAGGCATTTGGCCGAGGCCCAGAAGCTCCATGCGCTCGACCAAGACGCTGGCCCCGCTGTTACCCGGCTCGATCACTCTCGACCCGCCGGGCAGACCGAAGGAATCCCCTTCTGCGATCTCGCAAAGGCGGGTTTCCCCTAGGGCGATCGCGCTTCGCACATCGAGTTCGGAGTGGCTCGACCCGCCGGGCTGATGGCAGTTGGCGCAATTGGATGCGAGGTACGAGCGGGCTCGGGTGTTGAGCGAATGCCCCGCCTGTCGATGATCGACCAGCGGGGAACCGATTTCGGTGTCGAAGTCCACCTCTGAAGTGAAGTAGCCCAACGCATCCAAGGCTGCCACCTGATTAACCGAACCGAGACCGAACATATCGGATGCCCGAAACATCTGCTCGGTTCGAAGTCCCAGAACCTGCCCCGAGGCGCGGGTGTGACACAGAGCGCACTCCGTTTCGGAGGGGTAGAGCCAGTCCTGCCCACCGATATTCTCGAGCGTTGCTTCGGGGACAAACACAGCTTCGCTGTAGTCGTCTTCCCAGCGATAGCTCGCCCCTTCCCAAGTGGAACCCTCCAGGACCAGAATACGAGTCTCAATCAACTGGTCTTCCAAATAGAAGAACTTCAGAAGGTGGGTTCCCTCGGGCATTTCCCACGCGTCGGTGGCGTCAAACGTGATCTGGCCGTCAGGGGGCAAAACTAGAGCCCGCGTCTTGTCCGCTCCATCACTGTAAAGTGGCGAGTTGACGCCATAGTTGAGAGCGCCGTCCACTGCAACGGGCTCGGGAGAGGCGTCCATGTCGATGCAGCCGGTCTGCGAGATGGAATCAAGCCAGATATTCTCGTCGGGGTCGTCTGGATCTTGGATACGCGCGGAGCAGCCCGTCGCGTAAGAACGCTCATCGGGGATCAGCCCGTCGACGACAAGGGGGTCGGTCTCTTCTACTGGTACCACCGCGTCGTCCCCACATCCGGAGGCCGCGATCGAGCAGATCAGACAGATAACTGAGAACACTTTCATTGATCGGTCAATTGGCTGGGACAAGTTCAGCACGGTAGGCCTCCACGTTGCCTGGGCCATCATTGGTGTCGCACGTATTGATGTAGATTGTGTCGTTCACAACCAACGGTTGCATGAATCGGTAGCCAGGTCCGCCCATATCCGCTTCGACTATGGCTGCGCCATCGCTTGTGCGCAGTCCGGTCAGAATGCCGCGACCGCCGGGTCCATCGGCATCGACCACCCAGGCGACCTCGGTACCAGCGAATTGATGCAGTCGCATGCGGGTGGGATGGCGTCGAAAACGGGTGACGGCCTCCTCACTGCTGAAGTCGGGGAACTCCCATTGCGGAACCAGAGTCGGTTGATCGTCGACCAACTCGACGGTCACAGCCACCACGCCCGCTGGGTGGGTTCTGTCGGGCATGAAGGTTGGGACGAGTAAGAGCGGATGGCCGTCGAGCTCGGTTACCGTCGGTTCCGTCACGATCATACCTGCCCAGGTCCATCTGCAGCTGTCTCCATCGGCCCCGCAGTAGTCGACCAGCTGTAGGCGGTCAAACATTGTTCCGAGGTGATCGTAATCGACGAGGTATAGGTGACCGTCTTTGGTCGGATAGGCGAGGAGTTTGAACTCTCCTACTTCGACGTAAACAGGGGTACTTCCGCCGATGTAGTCGAGTTCCTGCCAACACTCGAAGAATTCGAGTCCATCGCAGAGACCGTTTTCGGGTGCGGGTGGTCCCTCTCCGGGCAGGGGACGGGGGATGAAGAGGTTCTCGCAACTCTCCAGACAGTCGACGTCTGGGGTGTCGGCATCGAAGTTCTCGCACGCACTGGTGCTACAGCCGTGCTCGAAGACGAGGCCCGGTTCGACGCGCATCATCGTGTTGGCGTAGTTGCCACGCATCGGATTGAGCTGGCCGTTGCCAGTCGCCAAAACCAGATTGTAGTCATCCTCTGACTCGACCGACAGCGTCCCCGATGGCGCCCACAGGCCGCCGCCACAGATGCGGGAGGTCGATCCAGAGACGCCGCGCGTGCCGCAGTCCTCTTCTGGGGTGGTGCAGAGCGCGGCAGTGATTGGCTCGTCAGAACCAGAGGTCCATTCATCGATGTCGACTTCGAAAATCCACCCGTGCCAGGGCTGAATGTCGCGCACGTTACCGAAGGAGATATAGACCCGGCCGAGCTCGCCCGGACCCTCGGTCAAGAGCAACTCGGATCGCCCAAAAGCGTTGGGGGGCTCGAACTCGACCGTTCCGCCGCCGTTGGCCGGAGCGCTCCCGACGATCTCTAGTTCCGGATAATCTGGATGAAGTCGTCTGCCGGCCAAATCAACGCCAACCAGAAAGTGACCATCTCTGGCTCCGGCCGCTCCAGTGCCGGTGGCAGACGGGTTGAGCACGTTGACGACCTGGGACGTGGGCCTGGACTGATAACCGACGATCAAGACGTCGCCCAGGAGGGCCGGAGTAGCCGCAGCGAACGCTCTGTGGCCGACATCGTCCGGCAGGTCGACTGACCACAACACGTCCCCGCTGTCGGGATCCATTCCGACCACCAGGTCGCCGACAGTGACGATAATCTCGTCATCACCCTCTCGATCGTAGTGAAGCGGGGAGGCATAAATGCAGTCGGCGAATCTGACCGATTCGGCGTCAGCAGACGGGAAGAGTCGGCTCAATCTCGCCACCATTGGTACGGGATCCACCACCTCTGCATCTGTGTCCACGACCTCGGCGTCGCCGTCCACTTCCACAGTCGGAACGTCGAGTATGACTTCGCCGGTTACGTTGAGGTCGGTCGGTTCGTCGATGGGCGCGTCTGGTTCTTCAACCGCGTCTGGTTCCGAGGCTGGGTCGTTCGAGCAGGATTGAAGGACGCATACTGCCAGTACAAGAGCGCCAATTTTCAACTGTTTCACGGCAGCTCCAAAAATGGGGTCACGTTGACCGGAATTCGTAGCACCGACCTGAGACTCGGTCAAGTGGAGGAGGCAACTACTGATTCCGCCGGCCAATGGGACTTCTCACGCCAAAGCACTTGACTTCGGAACGCGATCTGGGGTTATCGGAACGTACCTAACCGCTGGGTCAATGAGTAGCTGATCGAACAGGAAGGAATACGAAAAATGGCCGAATTAACCGCTTTGGGTGAGGCGCCGCCACTTGGTGAGGTGCCCGAGAAGATGCACGCATGGGTCGTACGGCAGGACGCTTTCGGCGAGCCGAAGGATGCATTCAAACAGGATATCGTGGACGTACCGCCCTGTGGGGATCACGACGTTCTGGTCTGGGTCATGGCGGCTGGCGTCAACTACAACAACGTATGGGCTGCCCTCGGCACTCCAATCGATGTGATCGCTGCCCGCAATAAGCAGGGGGAGCCAGAGAACTTCCACATCGGTGGTAGCGACGCCTCCGGTATCGTCTACCAAGTTGGTGCCAAAGTGACGAACGTGAAGGTGGGAGACGAGGTCGTCGTACACTGCGGGAGCTGGGGACAGGATTGCCCAAGTGTCCTGGGTGGTGAGGACCCGATGTACTCACCGACGTTTCGAATCTGGGGCTACGAAACCAACTTCGGCAGCTTTGCTCAGTTCACCCGGGTTCAAGGTCACCAATGTTTGCCGAAGCCCAAACACCTCAGTTGGGAGGCGGCGGCAACCTACATGCTGGTCGCCGCGACCTCGTACCGAATGTTGTTGGGTTGGGGAACCAACTCGGTTCGAAAGGACGACGTCGTACTCGTTTGGGGCGGAGCAGGCGGCCTGGGCTCGATGGCGATACAGATTGCCGCCGCCAAGGGCGCGATTCCGATCGCAGTCGTCTCGAGCGAGGAGAAGTTCGACTATTGCATGAGCCTGGGAGCCAAGGGCTGCATCAACAGGAAAGACTTCGACCACTGGGGCATGCTTCCTCATTGGAAGGACGCTGCAGGCTATCGAAGCTGGCTGAAAGGCGCCCGATCGTTCGGCAAGAAGATCTGGGAGATTTTGGGCGAAAAACGCAATCCGCGCATTGTGTTCGAGCATCCCGGCGAGGCGACTATCCCAACTTCGATCTTCGTCTGTGAAACAGGCGGTATCGTCGCGATTTGCGCCGGTACGACCGGCTACAACGCAACGGTTGACCTACGCTACCTGTGGATGCGCCAAAAGCGACTGCAGGGGTCACACTTCGCAAACGATCAGCAGGCCCAGGGTATCAACGCGATGGTGATGGAGGGCTTGGTCGATCCCTGTCTATCTAAAGCGTTTACCTATGAAGAACTGCCAACCGCGCATCAGCTGATGTACGAGAATCAGCACCCACACGGCAACATGTCGATCCTTATCAACGCAACCGAGTTCGACCAGGGCGGTGACGAAGCCGCGACCCCGCGAAGTGCCCGGCACGCGCTGAAGCTGGGACCTGTACCTCGTACCGAGAGGGCGCCTCACTATCGACCGGAGTACCCGGAACCACCCATGCTGGATGGGGACAGCGAGGAACCGACCGTCGCAGACACCACGACAGCCGGCGAGGTCATGGGGTCCCATATCGTCTCGTGCCTGCCAACCGATACGCTCGGTCACGCGGCAAAACTCTTGATCGATAGCCACGTGCAGATTCTCGTGGTCATGTCAGAGCACGGTGAACCCATCGGTGTGGTGTCGCAAACCGACTTCGTTCTCGCCCACCAGACTTGGCCGCAAGATCGCCTTCTGAAGATGCCGGTATCATCCATCATGACCCACCACATCGAGACATGCCGCAGAGAAACACCTCTGTCGGAGGCGATCACTCGCATGACCCGGCGTCGAATCCATCGGCTGGTCGTAGTGGCCCCGGAGGGACGTCACGACAAAGCAGTTGGTCTTCTGTCGATGACAGCGATTGTGGACCGATTGATCGCTGACAAGGCGTAGACCATTCAAGGCCAGGTCGGAGAAACGACGATGTTGAGCACGTTCAAAGGGGCCGTCCTGTTCTACGAAGATACAGAGCGGGCCCGTACCTGGTACGAGACGGTGGGCTTCGAGTACGGCCATGGCCACGACGGGATGCACTGGTTCAAACTGGGCGAAGGTGTGGTCATGCTGCATCCCGCCGAGAAGGGCTCGGGTGGTCCCGAGGTGTTGGTGCTTCACGCCGGCACAAATGACCTCGACGGTCTCTTCCGGCACGTGATCGCCAAGGGGCTAAGGCCGTACGACTACCAGAACCCCGAAGCCGACATTGGGGAACCCGTCACCCGACCCTGGGGAGCCCGCGAGTTCGAACTCTTGGATCCCGAGGGCCATCGTTGGACCTTCGAGGAAGTGAACTGAACCAAGCTATCGGACCCGTCGAACGGCGGTTCTTGCTCCCCTCGCATGCACATGCAGTTTACCTCTCTTCAGCCAAAGCCATTGAGCGAGAAGGGGGTGCGATGCATACTTCCAGTAAACCAGAGTAGATAAAATCGATCGGTCGGTCGTACCGGTTTTTCCTCTGCGAGCTGCGCGCATCAGTTGAGGAGCGGGAATGGAGTTCGACGATGATATTCAGGAATTCGAAAACAAACGAAAGGCACGCCTGCGCCA
>CAZDBH010000026.1:0-34295 GCA_964503485.1 uncultured Bradymonadales bacterium
CGCTAAAAGCTAACGGCTGGAGTCCGGGGCGTTATACGCGACGGGCTCCTAGTGACCGGCCCGGGAGGCCCGAGAAGCTGATATCTTCTCCAATCACCCAGTTGGCCCGGCCAGGTCTGGCGTCGAACTCGATCAGTGTCCCAAAAATGTCAGCAAACGACTCGTGCAACGCACCGGACTCGCCGCGATAGTCGAGGTTCGACGAAGAAGTGACCACGCCATGGGTGAACTCGTGGCCGACGATGTCCAGGGACGCCATTGGGCCGAGTCCGGACTCCGCGTTGCCGTCACCGAACGCCATGAAGCCATTGAACCACATTGCGTTGGCCCATCCGTTACGGTAGCGAACCACGTTGAACACGGTAGCGTGAGCGCCATCCCAACCGAGCCAGCCATGCTGGTCGAGGTAGTAGTCGGTGGCGGATTCAGCACCCCAGTGCGCATCGAGGGCGATTTGGTCGGCCCCGAGCTCCGAGGCCGACCAATCGTTGTCCTCATCTCGTGGTACGGTTCCGCCGATGCCCCGAGCGATGACGGTTTTGACCCGCCGCGGCCAATCCTCCAACCAGAACTCCCGTTCGTTGCCCAAAGTCGTGATTTCGCGCTGTCGGCTGTACAGGGTTTCGGCGGTACCGATGGCGTCATAGTCGAAGGAGAGCGGCAGGGTGCGCAGCAAACGTCCGTCCGCTGTGACCCACCCGGTCACGCTCTTGGCGAGATCTCTTCTCGCTCTCTCAAATTGGTAGGCGAGGTAGAATTGGCCAGCCGGTACCCGCTGCTCTCCCGCAGCGAGTACCAATTGAGGTTGTGATATCACCGTGGCCTCGAAGAGATCGATTGGGTTCCTGTCGGGGGAACCCGAGCGGCCAGCGTCGCTCTCGAGCAGCAGCCGGGCAGCTTCACCGGCTGGGATTCGAGTCGCTGGAATCGTGAAGCGGCCCGATGCCAGCCTGCAGGCTAAGCTGCTCACTTCGCGGCTTTCTCGGGAGTGGACAGTGCAGAGACTGCCCACCACCGGATAACCTGAAACCTCATGCTGAAACCGCTGATGCCTGACCCCGTGGTGATCGACTCGTTCGGATAGCAACGCCCAACTCGAGCGCTCGTCGAGTTGTTCAGAGGCCTCTTTGAGAACGTCCTCCACCGGCATCGCGTGACCCGGTTCGAAAGAGCGGTTCACCGTCAGGTCCTGGGCTGAGGTTTCGCTGGCTGCCACCAGAGCGCAGGCAGCGACAAACAGAGCGGTCCATCGGTTCGATGTATTGCTGTTTGGATTGTTCATTCGACGCACCTACAACCGCAGAAGAGGCTACCCGCCCGTTCTTCGTAGAAGTACTCCTCGTCCGCCTCGCAGACGCCTCCCGAAGCGCCCAAACATCCCCTCAGAAATGATGCATTGGTGATTGTGTCTGAGGGGTCGTAGTCCCGCAGGACGTCGATCTGACGCTCCAGCCTACCTTCGCAGGTGCCTTCTTCAGGCGGGCATTCGAGCGAACGACACGCGCATCGAACGGTCTCACCGTCAGGAGTTGGCGACGCGAAGACCAACGCGTCCCCAGGACACAGCTCGAGTGGTCTATTCGCCTCGCACTGGGCCGCGAATACGCCGAGGTCGTCCAACCCGTCAGCGGGCTCGGCGCCATAGTAGTAGAGCGAGGTGGGATCGCAGAGCGGCCCACAGCTGCAACCACAGCTGATCAGAGATTCCGGTGTCAGAAACTCGTCGGTCGTTGCTGTTGGAAGCGTACCCTCCGGACACTCCGCTGCGGCCTGCCAGCATGCGGCGTCCCACTTGTCGAACATGTCCGGGTGACTCAGCAAGGTTCCATAGTCGATGGTAAGGGGAATGGGGCCACCACCCAGGTCCACGTCGCCCTCGAGTGCAGTGAAACCCGCCTCGCACATCCCCCCCTCTTCGGGGCATTTGCAGCCGCACATTGTCCTGCTGCCATCGGGCGATGGGACGATAGTCAGAGCTTCCTCCGGGAGGCACAAGTCGGAGTAACTCGCGTCACACTCGCCCTCGAAGGCCTCCCACTCTGAGCGGGTGAAATCGTTCTCGATGGAGTGGAGCAATATGAAGGTCTCCGGGTCGCACTCGGTGCGTCCGCAGAGGCATCCGCACTCGAGAACCTCTCCGGCCGTGTCCATCGAAAAGACGAAGTCCTCGTCGGCTTGGCACTGCTCGGACAACCGATCGCAGTTCACTTCGAACCGGCGGCCCACATAGGGCGCTGCTGTGATGCTCGACCACGAGATTCGGTCGAGAACCTCATAATCGCCGGGCTCGCACGTCGAATCGGCACATTCACAACCGCATATGACCTGCGTGCCCTCAGGTGTTCTGTCGTAGATAAGGCTTTCGTTGGGCAAACAGATTGCGTCTGCGAGCTCGTAACACTCCGCCTGAAACTCGTCGTAGAGCGGTGGGTCCATGTAGTCTTGGATCGAGAGGTTGGCCAGGATTCGGACCTCGCCGGGATTGCAGTCGACTCGTCCGCATTCACAACCACAGGATAGGGTTTCATAGTCGGGGTCCGTATAGTAGGCGAGTTCTGAATCCGGACTGCAGGACGACGCACCGTAGTCGCAGCGGTCGCGGAACGCCCAACCCAGGCTCGGGTCTTCGATGATCGCATCCCACGATATGGTTGTCAGCTCGGCGTAGGTGCCCGGGTCGCACGACTCATCGTCGCCACTAGTTCGGGTTGCAGCGCCTGCGGGGCGATCATGGCTGGGCCTCTCCGCACTGCTGCCCTGTGAAATGATTGGGCTGACCGTCGAAGCGGACGGCTGGGTTTCGAGTGGCGCCTCCGGTGCCGCGTCCACTTGGAAACAGCTGACCAGGGCAAGCCCGCATACAATTGCAATCGGTCGTAATCGGTTCATTGGTCCTCACTTTCGGCTAGGGGGGTTAGAAGTTGGGTTCGGATATTCAAAACCAACGATGCTGAACTGAGTCTTCATGTGGCTCTCCTTCCTTCCCTCTCAATTTATCTAGCGAGCAGGGGGCCAACGAGTGGCAAAACAAGCCTCTAGTGTCGGAATCTGCACTACTAGCGAGATGAAAATCTGGAGATCAGCTGTCGTCGGAATCGTCGTGTTGAACCCAGTTCTGGCCAGCGTAGAACTGGACCGTCGAGTAGTCGTCTGGCGTCCCAGCCGATTCGCGGTACTGGTCACATCGTGTCCGGAGTTCGGAGGCTTCTTTGCGAACCCGCTCGAGGAAATTGACCACTGATTCGTGCTCTGGATGCTGGCCCCATATCTCGAACTCGAACGTGCAACCACCCGTGAGCTGATCACGCGACCCGGCGAGTTTCGACGCGATGGTGGTCGCCACGGTCTGAAAGTGGTCAAAGACCGCCGCCTCCCACCCGGTGCTGTCACTGAGCGGAATGACACAGGTGTTGCTGTGGTAGATGACCTTGCCGCGATGGATCTGGTGAGCGACTCGCTGGTCGCTCACCAGCACCTCGACGGCGGCTTCGATTGCGTCACCATCAAGGGACAGTCTGCTCTCGAGGTCTTGGCGGGAGATCGGTCCGTACTTGTCGATCGCTACCCAAACGAGCATGGCAGTCGAGTCGGCCGTTGTCTTTTCCCCGATGGCGGCAAGCTCTTGTGTATTGGCTGCCCGATAAATGACGGAGTCCGAGCGACCGGTCCGGAAGACGAGCCCACTCTCGACCAAATCTCTCAGTATTCCGCGTACGATCAGCTCATTGTCGTGCCTGAATCGGTGCAAGACAGCGACCCGAAGTATCGGAGCGCTCTCGGTGATAAATCGATAGATGTTCTCCCACAGCGACCCGGGGTCGGTCGCGCCCTCCCTTAAGCGCTGAACCCGAGCGTGGTAGGCCCTCAAAGAGATACCGAACATGTCTGCGATGACCTTTCGGCTGAGACCCTGTCGGCTCAGGTTCTCCACGAGGTCGAGAAAGACCTGGTTGGCAACTTGGGCCAGCGGTGCCCTCATCCCGGCTGTCGTGGCCAATTGAGCGACCAACAGCATGGTCTGGCGCACGATGTGATCGATGAGCAGGTTAACGTTCACCGCCCCTCCCTTGGGTCGGTGGCTTCAATCGGCAGCCGCTGTCAATTGAAACATGGTGGGACGGCCATCAGCTCGGTGACCCTCTATGACCAGAAGGCGTTCGGCCAGCCCCTCACTGTCATTTGTCCAGCTCAACCTCTCGGCCTGGCCCTCACTCGAGTCGTCGACAAACTCGAGGCACGTTGGCAGGTGACCGCACTCGTCGGGACTGACGAGGTAGAGAGACAGATCTGCTTCATCGAGCGGTTCGACGTAGGCTTCGAGCGTGGCGTTCGGCGGAACGCGCAACCGAAAAACCCGATCGGCACCGGCCGTCGAGTAGCCCGAACAACGGGTAGCGCTGAAACCGTTCGAGTGGCCTTCGGTCGTGTGAACGTCAGCGTGCGGCAGACCGGTGATGTCATCGATGTCATCGCACGACTCTCCGGTCGGGGGCTCGACACATTCAGATGTGACCGGATCGCATACCGCATTGCCAGCGCAAGACCATGAATCTGGACCGCACGCGCTACCCACCGGTGATTGGATTCGGATGAGCTGGGGCTCGCTCCGATTGCCCAGTTCGTCTTCCAAACTCACCTGTACGCCTCTGCCGTAGTCCCTCTCCCAATCACACGTGAACTCTACCTCTGTGATCGAGAACCCATTGGTAGGTGTCGGCTCCGGAAGTGGCAGACTTTGCCCGCCGTAGTGGACTCGCGTCACGGAATTCGAGGTGTGCCCGGCCGCTGACAGGTAGACCATGTTCTGTCCGCCGCAACCGGGGGACCCCCATTCGACCCGAAGCGTGAGATCAGTAACCGTCAGCCCGACGTGGTGGGGCTCGGGGTCAACCTCAATGGGGTCTGAGTCGGCGTCAGCATCACTGTTCGGTACGTCCGCACCGGTACGGCCATCGAGGGTGGCTGCGTCGTCACTGGCATCCCCGTCGGATTCATCGTTCTCGTCCCCGTCGGGTCGCTCATCGGCGGACTGGGTGTCGGCAGACACCGACCCGTCGTGAAGCTCGCCAGCGTCATCGGGCAAGTCCGCGCCCCCGGCGTCATTTTCGTCAATCGCGTTGGGAGACACACAACGCCCCGACCGGCAGGAGTATCCCTCAGGGCACGGCGTCGACTCGGTGCAGTCGCAGATCGCGGCAATATCACAACGTTGAGGCGAAGGGGCCGACATTCCCGGATCGGAGCATCCCTGCGCAACGAAGAGTGCAGCGAGCAGCGACAGCGCTCGCCAGCTCCACACGGCCTCCGACATTGGTCCCGCCAGTGTTTGCTTTGCTCGGCGCATGGGTCTACTCATCCGCCTGGAGGGCGCGAACCCGAAACGCTGTCGGGAGATCGCCGCTGACCGCCACCTGGTAGATGCCGGGCGCCAGAGTCAGCGTCTCACTTTCCAGGGTGAACGGGACACCCACTTTCGCCTCACGCTCGGCTATCGGGCAGCCACTCTCAACGCAGCTCTCGTCGTCGTGAAACAGCCTCGCCCGAAGTGACCGAACCACTGGATTGTCCCACTCGACCCGAAACCGCACCCGCTGCTCTGTGGTCGTTTGGTACCGGAACACGTCCTGATGGTCCCATTGACACAGCTGTCCCGCGACCTCCTCGTCCCCCAAGGTACACTCCGCTCTACGACAGGTTTGCTCGCTCGGGTCACTGGCCCGATAGTCTTCAAACTCAGCGTCCCACGGGTCCCCAATACAATCCCTGCCCTGTGAACGCGACGCCGCCGAGACGTCGTATTCGTGTTGACCCTCGTTGGAGAGCACCGCGACGGTATAGGTCCCAACCGCCCGTCCTGAATCCTGAGCTGGGATGGCAGCCGGAACAGCGGCGATGAATCGGCGTGCGCTTTCTCCGCCCTCGAACAACCACTCATAGTTCGAGATGAATAGACCGTTCGGGTCAGTCCCGATTATTGTTACGTCATGGTTCGGAACCACCGGCTCCTCGAAATCCACGATCAACCAGGCCTGATCTCCGATAACCAAATCGACACTGTGGTAGTCTGGGTCGTCGGGGCCGCAGGCAGCTAGATTGAGCGCCGACCCGCATAGGCATGGATTCCTGGCACAGTCGCCCAAACCCGTTCCTCCCACCTCTGACACGACCGGCTCCGAACACCCAGACGAAAGAGAAAGTGGAAACGCAGACATTCGTTCGTCGTTTGCTTCTGCGCGATCCGGACACAGTTGCCGTGGTGTGCCTTGCTCTGCCGAACTCTGCGGCTCCTCGTACTGCGGGTCTTGAAGATCAAAGCCGAGCTGGGCGTCACCGGAAATCGAGCTATCTTCCTCGGGCTCCGCTCGGGCGTCCGCCTCGGCTACTCCCGGCCGGAGCGGCTCTGCGTCCTCCTCCGATCCGAAACCCGCGTCGGCTTCCGAGAATTGAGTCTCTCGATTTGAATCCCCGCACTCATCGCCAAAGCCCGTCGCTGTAATCGAGGGCACACAAGCGATGTCACCGGGGCTTTTGGTCGAGTCGATCGTGTCACTACAAGCTGAGAGGATGAAGGCACCCAACGCGACGAATCCGAGACCCGAGAACAGTGCCGAGGTTTTCTGAAGCATGATTCCTCCATGAGGTCGTGCCCAGAGATTACGAACCCCACCTCAGACCGGATAGTGCAAATTTCGTCACTATCTGCCCGCCCGTTCTGTCCGCAGAATGTCGAGAGTTCGGAACCGCGAACCCACGACACGCAGAGGACATAGATGAAGAAGACGACTTGGTTGATGGCAACGGCCTCGGTGTTTGCGCTGATCGGAGGCTCGACAGCCTGGGCCGACTGTCCTGCTCTAACCATTGCTAACGGGCAGCCCCACTACTCTCGCGGCCAGAACGAGGGGAGCACGGCGGTTGCCGTTTGTGACACCGGCTATCTCGCCGTGCCCGAGATGTTGTCAGTCGGCTCCATTGGCGGAGAACACACCATCCGAAACGCCACCTCGATCGGCCTCGGCGATGGGACCTCTGTGCTGATCTACGACGCGTTCATCCTGCCGGGCGAGGGCTGGGGTGTCCGAGCGGTTCTCTCTGGAATCGATGGTCTGCCTATTGAGCCGATAATCAACGTGAATCAGCGCTTCGCGCGAGAGCAGGAGCATCCCAGCGGCGCTCGACTGGCAAGCGGTGGCTTCGTCGTGGTCTGGGAGAGCAGAATGGATGATGGAAGCCGGCGAGTTCTGGCTCGGCTCTTCGAGTCCGATGGGTCAGCGGGGTCAGATGAATTCATCGTGGACCCGACCGCTACATCCAACCAGACTCGCCCTGTGGTCACCGGACTGTCGGGCGGCGGCTTTGCTATTGCGTGGCAATCTGCAGACGGCTCGCACAACGGCATCTCCACTGCCGTTTTCAATACCGAGTTCAACCGGCTCAGCCGAGTCGAGCGAGCCAACCAATTCTCGGTCAATCGCCAGGAAGACCCGGAAATCGCGGCACTACCCTCAGGTGGCTACGCGGTCGTCTGGCGTTCGGACTATCAAATTGTCGGTAGTGACATCTTCTTCCGCATCTTTGACGAACGCGGTGCGCCCTCCGGCAACGAACATCGTGCTAACCAGGCAACCGCTGGCAATCAGCTCGAGCCGAGCGTTGCCGGTACGGTAGGCGGCTTCTCAATCGTCTGGCGCGACTACCCTGCCGCATCGCGAGGCTCTCGCATCACTCATCGTCGCTTCGACTCGTCGGGAGCCGCTCTGGGCGACGAACAGCCAGTCACCAGCGTAGCAGATTCTCATTTCTCCCCGCGCGTCGTCGGCATCACTTCGTCGACCGAGGCCGTTCTCTATCACACCAGGCGCGCAGGCCTGTCCTCGAGGGACCTCCCCACGGCTCATGTCGCCCTCTTGGATGCCCAAGGATCCCGACTTGGGCCAGAACTGAGCGTAAGTGGTGTTGACGGCGCGCTTTCCAGTTTTATCGCTCCCACTTTGGCAGGCGGCTTCTCGGTCGGTTGGATCAACGCCGCCGGCGAAGGCCAAGTCAGACGGGCTTCAGTAGAAGCGCAATGCGACGGCTCCGACTGGACTGGCTCCCCGGGCCGATGTGTAGATATCGACGAGTGCGCCGCAACGACCTGTGCTCACGGCGGTGTGTGCACCAATACCGAGGGGTCCTTCCATTGTGAATGTGCGACGGGGTGGTCGGGTGCGCGCTGCGAGAACCCCGTCGACTGCAGTACCTACTCTGAGCCCAACGCGGTCGTGAGCTACAGCGACGGTACCACACTGGGAAGTCGAGCCTCTGCGACCTGCCAACCCGGATATGTCTCAGACGGGGCAATCGGCGTCACGGAGCCGGCGGCTCCCCTTGGAGCGGTCGGTGTTCGCCCCGATCTCACCGCGCTGCCCGATGGGTCGACCGTCACTGTGTGGTCACAGTTCAACCTCCCGGGCGGTGGCTGGGACATCATGGTTCAGCACTTGAGCACAACCGGAAAGGCCATCCACGATCCCATGGTCCTGCATCCCAGCAGTCCCGCTGAGCAAGACAACCCCGCCGTCGCATCCCTACTGACAGGCGATGTCGTGATCGCATACGAGTGGCGAAATCTCGATGGCAGCGGCGAGACCATCGCCGTTCAGTGTCTGGGGTTGGACGACTCCGTCGCGACCGAACCCAGAGTGGCCAACCAGACCGTCGCGTCGAATCAAACTCAGCCCTCTGTGGCCGCGTTGGCTAGCGGCGGCTTTGTCGTGGCATGGCAGTCCTATTTGGCGGATTCATCGGGATGGGGAGTTCGGGCCCGCGTCTTCAACTCCTCTTGTGCGCCAGTAGGCGATGAACTCGAGGTCAATTCGGTTGTGGCTTTCGACCAGAAGGCACCCGAGGTCGCCGCTACCACCGACCGGGGTTTTGTCGTCGTCTATGAGACCTGGCACGAGGACGGAAGTCTGGCTGGTATCGCCCAACGTCGATTCGACCGCGCCGGTCACGCCGAGGGCCCATCGCAGCTGGTGAATCAAACCACACGCCGAAGTCAGTCCAGTCCGTCTGTAGCCCCTTTTGGTGATGGATGGGTCGTCGGCTGGGAAAGCTACGATACAGACTCTGCAGGGGACACCGTGGCACGGGTGTTCTCGGCCGACGGTGTCGGTGATGCCGAGTTCCTTGTCGGCACGGGACCGGGAGCTCAGACCCAAATGACCGTGGCCGGTCTGCGAGATGGGAGCCTCTTTGCGGCCTGGGAACACTCCCCTCTGGACGAATGGGCCTCAGTAAGGGCGATGCAACTCAGCGCTGGAGGCGTCCCGGTATCTGAGGAGCTCATTCTCGCCTCGACTCTGACCGGTGATTGCGCCGCTGAGTGCCGAAAGGGTGCCTCTTCACCCAGTGTCGCCACCTCGGGCCAAGATGCTGAAATCATCTGGTACTACGACACCCCGACCACGAATAGGCACCGCTTGGAACGGATTCGAATAGGTGACACCGCTGTGTGCACCGAAAATGGCGAATGGAGAGGACAGATTAGCGAATGTGTTGATGATAATGAATGTAATGCCTTGCCCTGTCAGAATGGTGGTTTGTGCGTAAACCTTCCCGGTGAATTCGAGTGTCATTGTCCTGTCGGCACCGACGGAGACCTGTGTGAAATTATCGACTACTGCGCCTTTCAACCCTGCGACAATGGGGGAGTCTGCGCCACGGGAGTCGATGGGTTCACTTGCGATTGTCCGGCGGGTTGGACAGGTCCCACCTGCGGTGATGTTGTCGACCATTGTGACGCGTCTCCCTGCCAAAATGGGGCGCTTTGCTCGAGTTCACCGGGGGGTTTCACCTGCGATTGTCCAACCGGCTTTTCGGGGCCACTCTGTGGGGTTGTAGACCCTGAGAACCCAGGCGAAGAGTGCACTGAAGACTGCGAGCCGCAGGGAATTGTCGAGATCTTCTGTCCCAGCGAGAGTCCTTACCAATACCCTCACAGCAATTTGGTTCCCGGCGTCGCCCCGTCTGCCAGAGTCGGATTGTGCGCGCTTGTGGCCAGCCACGGCGCGCGAATTGTCGATGTGACGGTCGAACTGGGAGGTCCCGAAGAGGCCGAGCTCTACGCTGACTCGTTTCTGGGCTCCTTGGCGGTAACCCCGCTGTGTCGCGGCGAGAGGTGTTCGGGTTCTTTGTTGGACATCTCGACACTGGACCCGGCCTCGGAGACCTATCTGCTGCGCTACACAGCGACACTTGATTCGGGTGATGTCACTCAGTTTGAGTTTCCCTTTGTCCTGGCCGACCTAGTTCCTTCGCTTCAGAGAACGCTCGCCTTTCTAGACGACAATCGGACCGATCTTGATTCGATGGGTCTCTCACCGCTCTTGAGCGAGGTTCGTGAAATCCTCGGTCTCGCTCTGTCGGCTGCCTGGGTTGACGCGAGCGGCGCCATTGAGGCGCGTCTCGCTGTCGCCTCACCCCGAATGAACCAACTGCGAAGCGCGATCGGGGGCCCGCTGGCAGCCACGCTGAGCCAACTCCAACTCGAGATTCGCAGCGCCCTCCATTGGGATACTCAGCGTCGTTTGAGGCATTGCTTCGACCTCGCCGAGGTCAGCACTCGATTCGAGTCAGCAGGCGGCTGGCTCTCGCCGCACTCCGGCGTGAACATGGCGGCCACCCTCGAGTTGGCCCACTACTATTGTGCCCGAGAGAGCAACCGCGCAGTCCGGTCGTTGGAGGTGACATTGTCCAGTTCGAGAGGCAGCACGCTCACGAGTGTGTATGCCCCCCTCGCCAACGACTTGGAACCGCGTTTCGATGAGTTGGTCGACCAACTCGCCCGCTTGGTCGGGGCGGACTTGCCCGAGTTCGGTGGCCAGCAGCAGATTGAATCGGTTGCCGCCACATTCAGCTATCTCCGTGAGTCCACCGATGCATATCGGCGTGGCGAGCTACCACTCAGTGAGATTGGACCCTATCTGGCGGAGTATTTTGCGTTGGTTGGACGCCTAGATCAGATGGACGAGACCTACCATTTGGGTCTCACCGACGCGCGGGAAGGTCTGACTGCGTCGCTGGTTGGTCTGATCGATACGGTGCTTCCCTGGGCCGTCGAGAACATCGAAGGTGGGCTCAGCTGTGAGCTCATGTCCCATGCGGTGAATCGATATGAGAGAGTCCGCGAGCCGCTGAGTGCTTTTCTCGACCGACGTTCCGAAACCTTCGGAGACTTGGGTCAACTAACTGAGTTTGCCAGACGAGCCGCCACCGAACGAGACGGCCTCACCCTCATGGGACCGATCGATGCCTATTCGGATTACCCCAACATCTGCTTGATCGAGGCGGTCATCAACGACGCCTACGCCGACGGAAGCAGCTACCCACGCGGTTACACTGACGCCCTCTACTATAGTGTGGACCCAGTCGACCTCGGCGCCGCCTGCGAAGTGGCTATCGACCCGTGGATTTACGGCCTGTGCACCTACGATAAATGACCGGACATCGTCGTGGTCCGGGCCCTCCGAAATGCACTAGGTTGAGCCCGCAGCACAACACCGGGCTCCTGCCCGCGCAGGATATGGCACTACTGATCCTGGCTTCCCTATTTCGGCACGCGCACCTTTGACACAGTTGAAACAGGTCTTTGCTAAAGCCCGTGTCAACGAACTGGAGGTGTACTTTGCGATTGTTTGTTCTGGCTTTTGTCCTACTCGTGTCCTTTCCCGGAGCTGCCTGGTCACAGATTGGGGGGCCCAGCGTTTTCCCCGTAACCTCTGACCAGGACAGTGGCCCCGGCAGTCTTCGCCAAGCGATTGCCCTCGCTCAAGACGGGGATATCGTCCGCTTCAAACCCGCAATGGCCGGCCGAACAATCCGGCTGTTGAGCGAGCTCGAGGTCATCAATAAGGGAATCCACATTGTCGGTATCCTCGGCGATCCGCCCATACTGGACGGACAGAGGAGTACCCGGATTCTCTACTCGAGGTGCTCTGATTGCGAACTTCAGATACAGGATCTCGTCTTCATGAACGGTGATGCTGCAGCGGACGGTCGCTGCTACGGCGGCGGCGGAGCGATCTGCTCGGAGAATGTCGAACTCACCGTGACCCGCAGCCTCTTCGAGGGCAACCGGTCTCAGTTCGGAGGCGCCATCTTCTCGGCGGCCAAACACCGTCGCGTAGTCGTATCCGACTCCCAATTCGTAGAGAACAGATCACTCACTGGTTTCGCCCGCGGAGGCGCCATCGCAACTGTGCACGGAGAGTTGCTTCTCGAATGGTCGAGTTTTCTGGGAAACCACGCAAACGCCGGTGGTGCGGTGGCCCAGGACAACGGGGTTCTGGCCCTCACCGATTGCGATTTCCAGGGTAACTCGGCTCAGTACGGCTCGGCGCTCTACACAATCGAGAGCGACAGCATCCGGGTGGGCCAGAGCAGCTTCTTCTTCAACTATGAGGCCGGCGGTCGAGGACCCCTACTCGACCTGAGCCTGGCCAATCACGGCGAGTACGTCGAGATCGCCAACTCGAGTTTGGCTTTCAATGAAACAGTCAGCGCCATTCGCCTAGCAGGTGGTCATTCTGCTGCGAGTTTTGATGTCGTGAGCGCGACGATTCTTGGCCTCACGCCGTTCGGCGGGGCGGCCGATTTGCTCGGTATTCGAGCCGACTCAGCTCAGGGACCACTGAGGGTACACAACTCGATACTCTCGGGATTTCGTTCGGATGTCGTCGCTGATGGCGTATCGGGGGCTTACAATTTCACCGAGCGACCGTCTGACCTGCCCTGCGGTCCAACCGACACTTGCGGTCAACAAGCCTGGTCATGGCTCGAACCCATGGAAGCCGAGGCCAACGGCACCTGGGCCCTGCGGCCCAGCCTCGCGGCGGGTAGTCCGCTCATCGACAAAGGACGAATCTTGGGCGAATTCGACACCGATCAGCGCGCCGAAGTCCGTCGCCAGGGGACGCTGCTGCCACCCAGCGCCTGGCCGGGCGACGGCAGCGATATCGGCGCAATCGAACGGGCCGAATAGGCTCCACGCCGTCCTTCAGGGCGAGAGTGCACAAATCTGCACTATTCGGTCAATTCGAACCCCATCACACTGGGACCAGCCCGGTGAGGTTCCACTTGGGCGAAGCGACGGAGAACGACGTGAAGACGATTATTCCTGCCCTCATCATCTGGTTGGCTGCTTGTGGCTCAGACGCTGGTTTCCACACCGGTCCGGTCGAGCACGAGTCGCCCGAGTCCCTACATACTCCGACTCATGACATTTCGGCTCTTGAATCCGAGGCGGAAGTCGGCGTGGCGGTCCTTCGCTACGATCCACCCCTTCGAGAGGGCTCGGGTTTGGTCGACGGCGCTCAACAAAACGAGCCATCGGACTCGGGAAACACGTCGCCGGATGATCCGGGCTCTGCCCCCGACGACGATCCAGGGTCGGCCCCCGACGACGATCCAGTGAGTTGGGTGAACGACCGCCCTGGCGAACATCTCGATGAAGGGGACTTTGAAGGGGGATTCTGCGAGGAGGATGAAGACTGCTCTACGGGTTCGTGCTCGAATGGGGTCTGCGTCGCGCCGGGATTCGTACACGTTCCCGCCGGCAGTTTCTGGATGGGCTCCCCGCCCCGGGAACCCGGACGCAAAGGGGATGAAATCCGCCACCAGGTCACCCTGACGCGCTCTCTCTTCATGTCCGCAACGGAAGTGACTCAAGGCGAGATGCGCGAGTTGGGAATCGGTAGGCAATTCTGGGCCCCCGACTGTGAGGACTGCCCGGCGGAGTTTCAATCTTGGTACGGTGCCCTCGATGTCCTGAACGCCATGTCTCGTCGAGACGGCTTCGAGCAGTGTTACGAACTCACGGCATGCGATGGCAATTACGGACATTGCAGCCTTCGGATCAATGCGCCCGATGAGAATCCCTACCTCTGTGAGGGCTACCGACTGCCGACCGAGGCGGAGTGGGAGTACGCCTACCGTGCCGGTACAGAGACCGGCTTGCACAACGGCGAACAGGTCAGCCAGGGTAGCTGCGATGACTCGGAGGCCTCCGAGATTGCTTGGCATTGCACACAGGATGTCAACGTCACCCAGCCCGTCGCCCAACTTCAGCCGAATCAATGGGGACTCTACGACATGGGTGGCAACGTGGAGGAATTCACGGCCGACGGCAAGACAGCCTATACGGCCCAAAGCGCCGTAGACCCTTACTTCCCACCCGATCCCGAGGGCTTCGTTATCGTGCGGGGCGGCAACTACAAAAGCGTTGCCAGCCAGGTCCGGGCCGCCTGTCGAAGTCATCGCGATCCTGACGAACGACCTCAATACGTTGGCTTTCGCGCCGCTCGAACAGTCCACTGAGTCGAGGCCCACAATGCGTGTACCTGCTGTCTGCCTATCTTCTCTACTGTGCCTGTGCGCGATGGCGGTGCAGGCCAATCCCGAACAAGATCTCTGGCCAACAATCGAGCGTGTCGACCCGAAAGTGCCATCGCTCGGGGACGCCATAGGGGAGCATCAACTAGGCGACTTCATCCACTTCCATGCCGTTGTAGTCCCTTGCATGCATGTGTCCGAACGAGACTCTTCGGCTCCGTGCAGCGACACCGCACCTCCCAACGCCACACGATTCGGTAACAACCTGTCCCCTGAGTCGATTTATGTTGAGTTGGGCTCGGCCGATCACCCTACGGTCAACCGGGTTTTGGTGATTTCGGGGCGAATCACCCCACTCGTCCCGCTGGTGGTATCAGCCGAGGCAGCATGGCAAGAACGCCCGCCCCTCACCGAAAGGGCTCTGGTCGAGCCCGAGTATCTCTATCATGGTTGCGGCTGTCCCGACTGTCCTTACGGTCCCAGCGGATGTTGCGTCGAGTGCTACGACAGTCCGCAATCCGATCCGTTGGACGCGATCGTCAATCCACCTTGACCCGTCGAGCGGACCACTTTGGTCAGCCCTGAACCTCAGCCAACTAGTTGCTCATCCTGTCGATGCGGGTTCTGTCACCAGTGCCAAACCTGTCACTCGTCACACTGTGGCTAGAACGATACCGTTTCCTCAGAGGGTTCGGCGGGCACCCAGTTACTCAGTCCCCGTACCTGCCGCGCCCCCAATTGGAGAGTTCAATGAATCCGACGACTTTTCTCGAAATTCTCCCTGCCCTTGCGGCGCCGCTTCTCGGCGTGTCGATACTGGGCTTTCGGTCGGGCGTGCGACGCGACACTCAAATCTTGGCCACCCGCTTCAAATTCGAGCTCGAGGAAGCAACTGAACCGCCCGGTCTGGTACTTTCCGGGACCTACTGCGGCCGATCCGTTCGTGTCGTACAGACCCAGTCGCACAATCGGTGGAGTTCGCAAGTCGAACTCGGCTTATCCGACAGTTTCGACGGCTGGATCGCGATTCAACACAAAAAGCGTGCTGCGCCTCATATGCTCGAGAGTCCCATCGTGACTGGGCATACTGCCTTCGATCAACAGTTCGTCGTGAAATCGTCACGCCCAGATGAGACCAGAAAGCTCCTCAGCGAAGAGGTGATTCTCACTTTCGCCAGGTGGCTGCCCACGATGAAGGCGGCCCGATCGGGGGGCGTTGAGCTGACCGGGGCGAATCTGAGGTTTCTTGACCAAGGCAGCATCCATTCCTTTGCCAGGAGGGACCTCGTGGAGCGGGCTCTCGCGATGCTGAGGATGCTTAGCGATCGACTGGAACCCCAACTCGTCACTTCGGCACGGCTGACCACGCCCAACCGGGCCCTTCCCCCAGCCGCGACTGCTGTCGAACGGGCGCCGAGTCGGCGACTGAAGGCTCCAGCCCTCGAAGGAGGCTGAGTAGCTCTCCCTATTTTTCGGGTGGACGCGCCGGTCTCTGCGGCACCGGTTTGAAGGCGCCCGAATGGGCCAGTTGTTTGATTCGACCCTTCGTTGGGCGCCTCGACACAGTTTGGTCACTGTTGTTGATGCCGAGCCGAGGGCCGCGAGGGGGAATTCGAGCGTGTAGATGTGCCTCGGCCTCAGAAATCCCAAGTTGAGCCATGAGTTCTGAACGAGCCGTCGAGGCCCGAAGAATCTCCGCGACCGGAACCCGGGATACCGAATCGGGTGTCTCCAGTCGCGGGAACGGTGTCGGCTCGGCATCCTTCACTCGCGCTATGGCCATCTCACCTATCGACAGACCGAGCGGTTCACCCGCTCCCACCATCCGCTGAATGAACTCGGCGAGTCCCCGGGCGCTAAGCAGAGGAGCCGCTCCTTCCCAGATGACCGCTCCCGAGTGCACCGTGACGTCATGGTCGACGATTAGACTGAAGAGTTTGGCTCTGGCTGCTCCGGTCAGGACACCCCGCGCCTCGCCACTGATGCTCACCAATCGCCGCCATTCCTCTCGGCTGAACCCGCGCGCAGGCCGGCGATCGACCCGTCTAGCAATCACCAGGCCTCTGGGAATATCGCGGTCTATCGGGGTCACCGTCACTTTCAGGCCTCGGCTTCGTCGACCGAACGGTAGTAGTGAACGGAGCTTACCGAGCCACCCCGAGTTCGGGTGCAGCCTTCTCCTCACGGGACTGTCTGTTGTTCTGACGACGACGTGGGATGAGCGAATGTTCCCTTCAGCCCGAAACTGACGCCTAGTCCAGCGTTCTGGGGCAAGAAATACCGTGCGAGCGCCGTTGATTCGACTGGCCAGGGACTTCCAGGTCCGTGCCGAGTAGAGCCGCATGAACACCCAAGCTGCGATAGACGTACATGTCAGTAGGGTGGCAATCCACATTGTAATGCTCCCGGTCGTGAAAAGTGCGTTCTGTGAGACTATTGCTGGAGACCTTGCACTCGACGACGGTAGCAATGGAAACTGGGGGGAACTAGCCGCTAACTGCTGCCCTAGTGCCATGAACAGCACTACTGGCCACCGAACTCACTCCGGAATTTGCTCTTCGATGAACCCGTTGCCGGCTGGATGCGCGAACACGTTGTTGAAAATGAGGGCCCGATCGTTGCCTGCTCCCGACATGGTGATTGTCCCGCTCAGGTTGAGATCTGAATCTGAATACACGTCCACGACCGAAAGTGTGATCGAGCCGGCCTGCGAATCGGCGACCGCATCATAAACCTCTGCAGCGTCGCTGTCGGGACCGGCATAATCAACACGCCCGTCATCGTTGGCGTCTCCGGCCCAAAGCGCCGAGTAGGCTCCCAACTCCCGCTGCGCGTTGCTGCCGTAGGTCGGAATTGTCGGGTCGGTGAAGTCGATTGAAAGCGCGTCCGTCCCCAGAGCGACCGGCTCGCTGGTCATCACACCGAGGTGATTCCTGTGTTGCAGCGCTACATAGTAGTTGCCAGGAGGCGTCTCCGGGAAAAACACGCTCTGGGCTCGTGGGTCGTCGCGAACAGTGCCGTCTGTGAAGACAAACGTGCCCCGCCGTGCCACCACGATTGTGGGGTCCTCTGAATCGCGAAGCTCGACTTCAATCCAGTCGACGAAGGTGCTGGCCCCGATCGTAGCAAACGCGTTGGGGGCCTGAGAGCACTCCTCTCCGCTCTCGAACGGGCTACAGCCCGGAAGCAACTCCTGCTCCCACAATTGCGAGACCATTTCACCATCCGGGCCCAAGGCTCCAGACAGCAACACATGGGGTGCGACTCGCACGTAGTCGGCCACATCGTCGGCTAGTCCCGCCGCAATCTCCTGATTCGGTGAACGCTGCCCGAGCGGAGGCCAATGGTCGAATGCGTTGAACGGGTCTCTGACCTCGAGCGTAGCCGTCGAGATGTATCGGCTATCGGGAAGAAGGACCGAATTGGCCAAGCTGAAGGGCGTATCCGGGACACCATCTCCCTCGAAGTCCCAGCGGTGGGCTAGATAGCCATCCCAGCTCGCCTCTTGGTCGTCATGTGTCACGACAGCAGTCAGGCGAGGCTCGTTTTGCGCGCTCTCGACCGACTCGATTCGAGGGGCATGGTTGTAGGGAAACGCCTCGACCGCCCGTGTATACACCATCGATCGACTGCTCACGTCGCTTCCGTCCGACACCTCCAGCGTGACGAGCCATCTCTTAGAGTATTGATCAACTGAGTACGTGTGGCTCAGAGCCTCCAGTGGCCCCTGTGGGGTGTCCCAGATCTGGTCTCCGTCGAAGTCCCAGCGGCCGAGCAGGTCTCCCGCTTCCGTATCCGGGTCCCACGAGCCGGTCGGGTCGAACACGAAGCGAGCGAAGAATCGATCGCCGTGAGACGCCGTCCGATCAACAGAGAAGGTCGCCACCGGACTGGACGGTTGATCCGTCACCGAGACCTCGACCGATTCGTCCCACGTGCGACCGGCCTGATCGGTAACTCGGACGAGAACGCGATGAACTCCCGCGGACAAGAACTGCCACTCGACCACGGGTCCGATCGCGTCCCACTCACTGTCTGAATCGAAGTCCCACTGATAGGTCAGCGCGTTGGAGTCGCCGTCCGGATCCCAACCATCTCCTGCTGCGAACGCAAAACGGGTTTGTACACTTCCATAGTCGGGGGACGGGGTGATGCTCGCCAGGGGTGGTCCGTTGGATACCGGACTGCCTACCACTATCAGCGGCTGTTGAGCGGGATTCAGCTGCACATTGCCCACTGAGTTGAGCGCCCGCACCTCGAACTGGTACTCGCCATCGACGAGCGGTGGCGTGGGGATGGCGAAGGCAATCGCCGCTTCGTCGTAGCGCTGGTCGTGCGTTACCCAAGGAGAGGTGCCACCAGCAGAGATGATTCGGTACTGAATCGCTCGGACTCGATTGATTGTGACCGGCTGGGGACCGTAGTTGTGCCGGGGCCGTGGCTGGTCCTGGGCGGTCCCTCGAATCTCGAAGATACCGGTGGAGCCACCGTGCAGTGATAGACTGGGCTCGATGCCGTCGATCTGTGCAAGCGAATAGGTATCAAGCACATCGATAATGCCATCGTGGTCGGAGTCCAACCAACCCACCTGCCCTGCGGTGAATGGACCTATCGCCCACTGGTTGTGCATGAGGTCCGGCTGGTTCTCACCCGCGCCTCCGAATAGACCTCTGAGGTCATTTATGACCGCGTTCCCGTTGATCATCTGCAGGTAGCCGTAGCGAAGCGTCGGACGACGACGATATTGGTCGGTTGCCTCGAACATGTGAGCCACTTCGTGGGCCGTCACCCGGCTCAGGTATTCAATCCGCTGCTGATCGTCGAAAAACCCCCAATAACCATCGTAGTAGATCGTTCCGAAGCTCGCCCCGTTGAAGGGGACATTGGCTCGGCCGTTACCCGCTTCGACATATAGAATGAGGGACATATCGGCGCCGAGATTCTCTCGAATCCAGTCGTGGTCGGGAGCTGGGTCCGAGGCCTCATCGAGCGACTCTTCGTGGTAGCTGAAGCTGAGTCGCGCGTTCGCGCTGTTCTGGACGTGCCAGTTCAACCCGATCTCGACGCTGAGTCGCGCCACATCCCTTTCGTGCTGGTCCTGCAGACCGACGTAGTACAGGCCGACTCCAATGTGTCCTGCCATGAAGGGCGTTACCCGCGGGCCACCAGTTTGCATCATCCGGTAGTTGAGTTCCTCCGGCGCCACTGGAGACCTCTCGAAGACGGTCTCAGATTGGGTAGCGCTTCTATCTGTGGTATCCGGCAGACGCAGCGGCGTTTCGTTTGTGTTGAGTGGTGAAAAGGACGCGTCACCACAGGCGACGCAGAAAAACGCGAGTGCGAGCAGTTTCGAGACAAGGTCATTGCGTGAAGTCATGAGAACCCCTCTTGTGAAGTGTTTCCGGGCTGGTTCCAGGTTAGCGAGGGGGGGCTGGGCCGATAGTGTTGAAATCTTCCCTATCTGAGCATAGACACCTGCCAATGACTCCTGCAGAGCTTCACGATGAAACGCAGCCGTAAGAGAGTCGCCGCCATGATCGGTCTACTCATGGCCGGCGTAGTGGTGGGCACAACGACATCCGGCCTGCTGCAAGAACTCCCCCTCAACGGTGGCGACCTATTCTCCGCCCTCATTCTGGCGCCCTTCTTGATGACGCTCGGACTGCCCATCCTGTTTCAGTTCTATTCGGCGGTGTGGGGCGTCGTGGCGGTGAGCGGGTTGATCATCACGGTGGTCTCATTCGCATTGGGCAGAGACGGGCTCGGCAGGCGGCCGTTGTACGGGGTGTTTGGTGGCACCGTTCTCTGGAGTCTCGGCAACATGCCGATCTTCTACGCCTTCATGTCGGTGTGAGTTGGGTCGTAGCGGCGCCGTTCGAATTGCCGTGCCTTACACACTGATATCCTGGAACCCTGGGGAACGCCCATCCCGTCGTGCCTGAGCCGCCGCAATTGTCGTTTTCAGGGCCTCGAGACTTTCCACTCGTTCTTGGATCGCGGCTCGAGCCTCGTCCACCCTCGCTTGCAGACCGGCTTGCCACGCCTCGTTGGACGCAGCCAGTCGCTCCGCAGAAGTGGCCTGAAACTCTTCGAGGGTCGACGGGGGGGCTACTCTGCCGAGTCGAGGCAGGCCAGTCGGCGAAAGTCGTAGGTCAGCGCCTGAAGGCGAACTTCGGCCACTGCCAGTGCGATTCGGGCCAGATGCAGGTACTCTTGCGCCACGTCGACGTCCAACGCTGTGGCCGCCCCGAGACTGAGCGACTCCTGGGTGACCCACACGTTGCGCTCGGCCAGCTCCGCCTCGGCGCGAACCGAAGGCATGACTCGCTGCTGAGACTCGAGCCGCAACCAAGCGCTGCGGAGCTCGGTCTGGATGACACCAACCTGGTTCTCCCAGGCGAGCTGATGCTGAGCTAGGTCGAGATCGGCCACCTGCCGCTGAGCAATACGCAGGCCGCCATCCCAAACGTTCCAATTGAGCGACAACCCGAGAGTCCAGGCCACCGCGTCGCCGGAGAATGCCGATTCGCGAACGGTCACGGCCTGGGCTTGGGCCTGAACCGTTGGCCACCAGCCTGCTCTGATCTCGTCCAGCCGCTCCTGGTCGAGTTGCATCGCCAACTGCCCGGCATGCAACTCGGGGCGATGAGCAAGGGCGGACTCGATGGCCGAGTCGAGATCGACGTCGAGATCGACCTCCGGCGGGATGACGACATCGTGGAGGTCGTCCAGTTGGAGTGCCGCACGCAACGCCTCCAACATCAGCTCGTACGCCAGTTGTGCGTTCTCGAGCTCACGTCGCGCCGTCTGCACCGCGACTTCGGCACGGGTCATCTCGAAACGATTGCCCACCTCTTCTTCGAAAGCGGCGGTTGTGCGGTCGAATTCAATCTGCGCGATTTCCACGTTTCTGTGGCTGACTTCCACGAGCCTGGATGTCGAGACCGCGTCGAAGTAGAGCGCCTCGAGTGCGCCATTCAATTGAAAGAGCACCGTCTCGCGACTCGCCTCAGCCTGCTCGAGGGTCGTCTTTGCCTGGGCGAGCAATGACAGCGCACGGAAGTCGAAGACCGTCTGTTGCAGCGCTACCGTCAGCCGATAGTCGTGTTGAAACTGGATGACGCTGGGCTCAGAAGGTGCGCTCGCCAGAAGACGCGCGTCGAAGGCGTCTGGGTTGGCGGCGAAATACTCGTCCATGGCGTTGCTCTCGTACACCGAATCGAGATACGGCAAGAGCGGGGCGTACAGGTTGGGCAGCTCGAACTCGACTTCGCTGTCCCGAAAGGTGTAGTCGAAGCCGACTCGAACATTAGGCAGAAGCACTGATCGGGCCTGATCTTCTAGCAACCGCGCTTGCTCGATTTGGAGGGCGCTGATTTGCAGGTCGCGGTTGACGTCCAGCAGCATCGAGCGCGCCTCTTCGAGCGATATCGTCCCGCGCTCTTGGGCCGAGGACGGCACGGCGCTGAACACCATCAGGCAGAACACAGCAAAACGTATGGTTCTCATGCGGCCTCCGCTTTGTCGGCCTGCTCTGCCGGTTTGGGTGGCTGCGTCTTCAATTCGGTGGTCAGTGCCGCTGCAGCTTTGACTTTGCTGGGTACGAGTTTCGAGAACAGCTCCTTGGCGCTGTCGATTCCGCTGTACATGACCGGGACCACGATCAGCGTGAATGCTGTGGCCACGATCAGTCCAGCGACTACCGCATTGGCCATCGGCCCCCACATCTCTACTGAGCTACCGCCAGCTACGACTCGGGTATTCCGGAAGTCGAGTGAGAAGCCCAGTACGATCGGCATCAGCGAGAGCACCGTCGTGATCGCTGTGAGCATGACGGGTCTGAAGCGCACCAATCCGGCCGCGATGACTGCGGCCTTCTTGTCCATGCCACGGGCCTTCAGCTGATTGATGTAGTCGATCAGCACGATCGCGTTGTTGACCACGACCCCGGCCAGGCTGATTATACCCACCCCGGTCATAATGATGTTGAACGGCAGCTGCCGAATCATCAGAATCCACAACACCCCCAGCAGCGACAGAAGCACTGATGCCAAGATGATGAAGGGCTGCGACAGCGAGTTGAACTGCGTGACCAGAATCAGTCCCATCAAAAAGAGAGCCGCCAGCAGCGCTTTACCCAGGAACGCCTGGGCCTCCGCCTGGTCTTGGTTCTGCCCAGTGAAGCGAAGGTCGTAGTCGGCCGGAACATCGTACTCCCGCTCGATTCGTTCCCGAATTGTCGTCAGCAGCGCGTCGGCGTTAAAGCCCTCCGCGACCTCGGCGCTAACGGTCACGACCCGGTCCCCTTCGAGGTGACGAATCGAACCGAGTCCTTGTTCGACCTGCACGTCTGCCAGTGCGCCCAGCCGGATGTACTCTCCCGCCGTGGTCCTGACTTGAAGTTGATCGATATCCTCGACACTGTCACGGGCCTCTTCAGTGAGCCTCACGACGACGTCGTATTCGTCGTCATCGGCTCGAAACACAGTGGCTGTCATTCCGTTGACTGCGGCCCGTATGGAGATTGCGATATCCATCGAGTTGGCGCCGACTGACGACACGGCTTCACGATCGGGCACCGCCGTTATCTCGGGCCCTCCCACGGTGTAATCATCGGTGAGATTCACGACCCCATCGACCTCTGAGATGATTGCCGAAATCGCCTCGGCGATCTCGCCCAGCTGTTCGAAGTTGTCGCCAACGATTTCTATATTGATGGGAGGCCCGCTCGGTGGCCCGCCCTCCTCGCTGACAATGTCGACGTCAGCGCCCACCACGTGGGCGGTCTCTTCGCGTATCCGCTCGATCGTGTCCCATGCTGATTCGACCTGCTCGGTAACAGGTTTCACCTCGACGGTGATCCGACTGCTGTGCTCGGCGCCGCTGCCTCCACCGACGAAGTCGCCACTTCCTCCGCCCGCGCCCACATCGGCGACGAAATCGGCGATATTCTCCTCGTCTTCGAGAACGGCCTCGACCGCGCGCACGATTCGGTCACTTGCGTCCAAATTCGAGCCTGCGGGCAGTGTGACGTTCACGAAAAAACGCCGCGGCGTCATCTCGGGAAAGAACTCGACGCCCGCTTGTTTCTGTCCGTACAAAGCGAAGGTCCCGAAAAACAGGAAAGTAACCGCCAGCCCCACCACCCAGCGATTGTTGACCGAGAAGGTCAGAATGGCGCGGTACAGCGTGTAGATGGCGTTGTCTGGGATCGCCTGCAGTTCCGCTTCGTGGGCGTCGGGGTCGAAGTCCTCGGCCCGCCCTTTCACGCGCAGCAGAACTGCGCAGATCACCGGGTTGATCACAAGCGCAACGAACAAGCGCGCTGACAGAACGATGATGACGGTAAGCGGCAGGTACTTCATGAAGCCGCCCATGATTCCCGGCCAGAACAAGAGCGGCGAGAAGGCGGTCACGGTAGTCGCCGTGGACGCAATAACCGGCCAGGCCACTTCGGAGACGCCATCCTTGGCTGCCATGACGTTGGTTTTGCCCATCTTGGCATGCCGGTAGATGTTCTCGACAATGACGATCGCGTTATCGACCAGCATACCGAGGGCCAGAACCAGGCTGAACAAAACGACGATGTTGAGAGTGATACCCAGCATCGCCAACACGACGAAGCTGATCAACATCGATCCGGGAATGGCGATCGCGACGAAAAGGGCATTGCGCAGGCCGCCCATGAAGAAGAAGAGCACCGCCAAAACCAAGAGTAAACCGGTCACGATGCTATTCTCGAGATCGCTGACGCGGTCGGCGATGTCATCACTGACGTCGGCCAGAATTGCGAAGCTCAACTGCTCGTAGTCGGCGCCGAATTCGGCGACCAGCTCTTCGATTTGGGCCGCGATCTGCGGGATATTCTCACCGCTTCGCCTCGAAACTGAGAGCGAGACGGACTCCCTGCCGTTGAGTCGCGAATAGGTTCCCTGTTCCTCGAATCCGTCAACAACTGTTGCGACATCTCGTACTCGAATGGGCTCGCCTTCCTCGTGGCGGATGACGATCTCCTCGAGTTCGGCGATTCGGCTGAACTCGCCCGGCACTCTGACCGAGTAGTTGAGCCCCCCCAGCTCGACCGCCCCACCCGGCATATTCACATTCTCGCGGTCCAGCGCTGCCGAGAGCTCGCCGAGACTGACGCGGTAGAATTGGAGTAGCTGTGGATCGGCTTCGACCGTGATTTCGCGCTCGAGGCCGCCGACCAGGGTCACTTCGAGGATGCCCGGGATACTCTCGATTCGGTCTTGCAGGTCCTCAGCGACGTGTTTGAGGCGTAGTAGGCCCACTTCGCCACTGATGTTGATGACCAAGATGGGCCACTCGCTAAACGAGATTTCACTGACGATGGGGTCCTCAGCCTCGGGTGGAAGCTCGTTCTCGGCAACGTCGACCCGTTCGCGAACGAGTTGAAGGGCGTTGTCGATGTCGACTGTCGGCTCGAACTCGATGCTGATGATGCTGACCCCAGCCGCCGAAGTCGAGCGAAGCTCTCGAACGTCCTTGAGTTGCTCGAGCTCCTCTTCGATCGGGTCGGTGACAAGGGTCTCGATATCGGAAGGTGGCACCCCGATGTAGGGCGTCGAGATGAGGACGTAGGGAATCGTGATGTCCGGAGCCGCCTCTCTTGGAAGGGACCCGTACGCAATCATACCCGACACCGCGATGACAAAGAGTGTCACCAGGATGGTCGTTCGGTGGCTGATGCTCCAATTGGTGATTTGCATCGGCTATTCGTCCAATTCGCCGTGGAGATACACTTCGAATTGGTCCGCGCAGCATGCTGTGGTCCGCATGACTTCGAGTTCTTCGCCCTGGATTAGGGCCCGCTGACCTCGCACGACCAATTCGTCGCCGACCGCGAGGCCACTATTCACTACGACGTAGCGGCCCTGACTGGGTCCGAGTTCGATGGCCCGCGCCTCTGCGAGCGAGTCGGTAACGAGAAATACTTCGGGTCCTTCGATCGACTGAACCACCGCATCCCGTGGGATGAGGACGGCACCTGAGATACTGCGTTTGATGAGGATGACCTTCGCCCGCATGCCTGCTCGAAGCGAATGCTCTTCGTTCGGAATGTGGATCTCCAGTGGGAAGGTCCGGTTTCGAACGTTCGCCTCGAGACCGATACGGGTTATCGTTCCGGCGCGGATTGCCCCGGTTGCCACGATTTCGACTTCGACGACCTGGCCTTCTGTGACGTACTCGATATCTCGCTCGGGTAGCCCGGCCTCGACGACAATCGTGTCGATGTCGATGATTCGGGCGACCGCGTTGCCTTGGCCCGCGAACTCTCCCTCTTCGTTGAAGGTGTCGGTCACGATGCCGCTAATTGGCGCTCTGTGGTTGGTCTCGCGAACCCCTGCCCGAACCTCGCCGATTGCTTCTCGGTTGGCGCTGCGCTCGGCGACCAGTTGGTCGAGTTGGGCTTGTGTTGCCAGGCCCCGTTCTATCAGCCGCTCGGTGCGCTCGATTTCGGTCTCGAGTTGGTCGACAACAACTTCAAGGCGATCGATTGCCGCCCTGCCCTGCGATGCGTTCAGCCGCATGACGGTGTCGCCCTGGGTGACGGGCTGCCCTTCAGCCATGTCGAGCGATACGATTCGCCCGCCGACTTGGGCTGATACGAGAGCCGTCCTGACCGGAGCCGTCTCACCGTAGAGTTCGAGACGCTCCTCGAAATTTGTTGCCTCGAGGGTGGCGGTCTCGACCAGCGTACTTGTCTCGACCTCCTCACCGGCAGCGCCGGCCCCGGTGCCCTCACCGCTGCCTTCTCCAGGTTTCCCCTGTCCGCAACCAGCCAACAGAAGCGCGAGTACCAATAGCGAGATTCGTCTCATTCGGTTTCCTTTAACAACATCAACCGGTCACAATCGAGCTGTGGAATGGGATGTGAGTCAGAGAGCATCTCAGCCGCTCGTTTGCCAATCGCAGAGGCCAAACTGGGGTCAGCGGTGATACGCCCCTCGACATGAAGCAACACGAGCTTCGAAACCATTCCGTCAAAGAGCATCAGGGCAAAAACGAGTCGTTCCTGCCCGATTGTCGGATCGGCCGTCATGATCGCCTCAGGTAGTACCAAGCCATAGTCGGCCTCCATACCTCGTAGCCGTTCCTCGGGCAGTCCCGCCCGTGGGCCATAGAAGACCGAAAAGACGAATCGCACTTGTGTGCGCCGTTCGGCTGCGAATGAAAACACCTCCGCAGCGTAGCGTGTAAGCACCCCTTCCACGGTGGTTTCGCCCGCCAGCGCGCCTCGAACTTGGTCGAAAAATGCGTCCATGCGGGCACGCAGAAGGGTCATCAACAGGTCTTCTTTGGAGCCGAAGTAGTGGTAGAGGGTGGGACTCTTTACCCCCGCTGCGCGCAAAATCTCACGCACACTGGTTCCAGCGTAGCCCTTGTCTGCAAAACAAGCCTCCGCCGCATCGAGTATTTTCTCTCGATTGTCGATTTCCCCCTCCAATTCTGTATGTAACGTTCGTTACAGGGCTGGAGCGCAGTGAACACTCCGTGATCCGGGCTCTGTAGTCAAGGGAAAAGGTTTCGGGAGGGGACAGGGATCAGGGAACTGGGAACTGGGATCGACTCAATCTACAACGCAGATTCCGGGTGGATTGATCCCACAGTTGGCGGGCGTGGGGCAGCCCCATTCGCAGGTCATTCCGCCCGGGCAGGCGGTCATGGCCATGGAGCATGTCACATCCTGACCAGTACAGTGGTCGCTGACATCGAGTGTGAGGCGACCAAACGACTCGGTGAGCGTTCCCTGTACCGTCACCACATCACCAATGGCATAGTCACAGCCATCTGCCCAACTGCACTCGTCACCATGGCAACCCAACCCGTCCAAGACAATCGCTTCGCCGGTCTCGCCGTCGCCAACATTCATGAGCTGCAGCGAACCTTGGCAGGTGTTACAGCAGGCGCCCGGACAGAACATCTTTGTGCAGGCAACCAGCGGTGCGTCGACCGTCCAGGTGACCTGAATCGCCTCACCCAGATAGGCAGTCGGGTTGTCCGTTACAACACTGAAAGGGACGACCTCGACGCCAGCAGCGGGCGTTCCACAGCTCGGCTCCGGAATGGTCGTGTCCCAGGCACAGGAGAACTGATTGCACGACCATGAGCCCGGCACGGCGGGATGAATCACGTTGGCGCAGTCGGCATCGACGCTGTCTGGGTGACACCACAGCTCCCCATGACAGGATCCCGCTGGATCGCTGACGCCGGTCTGCCAGTTCTTGCAGAACAAATCGTCCTTGCACGACAGGGTCGCGATTCCACCACAGGTGTCGCCGGCACCAATGCCCCACTCGTAGGCGATATCCGCATAGCCCGACTCGTATCCGAAGGCATACATCGTCAGCGGCGTCGAGACTCGGCCCCAGATTTCGATATACTCGTTGCCATAATTGGTGCCGTCGCCGTTGTAGCCACTCCACTTGATCGTCATTCCGCGATACTCCAACGAGCTTTCGCCAGGTCCATTCAGTTCGCCGTAGGGCCACGCGACCAGGGCCTCATCGCCCGCCCACAGCTGGATATCGACATCAACCGACGAGTCCAACTGAATGCGCACGTTCACCTTGTGAGCCGGGATTTCCCCGACCTCGACGCTACTGCGGAAGGCGATATTCTGCCTGAACTCGCCCTCTCCCTTCTCGTTGCATGTGGGGATCGGCTCGAAACTGTAGTCAACCGCTGCGTAACCAGACTCATAGCCAAAGGCGAGCATCGTGAGTTCCGCATTGGTGTCGCCGTATACCTCGATCCACTCATTCCCGTAGTTGACGCCATCACCCTCGTAGCCACTCCAGCGGTAGGTTACGCCGTCATAGGTGACCGAGTCCTCGTCGGCGCCGTTGAGAAGGCCATCAGGCCAGCGAATCAATGGTGTGCCATCACTGTGAATCAGCTGGATGTCAACGTCTGTAGCCGAGTTCAACTCGACGCGCAGATTGCGTTTCCCCTCGGGAACGACACCTACTTCAACCACGTTTCGCCAGCGAATATGCTGGGTAAAGGTCCCATCGCCATAGTCGCAATCGCCTCCCCACTCGAAGCCGGCATAAGCCACCGAGGGGATCAATGTGATCATGGCAGTACAAAGAAGCATCTTGATTAGATTTGACATGGTTTTTCCCATCAGGAGCCATTGGGGGAGCTCCATATTCAATGTTTGTCAGTCGGCGTGGGCAACACCTCAAACTTCGAGGTGGATATACTCTCAAACCAGACCGAACGGAAGAGGAAAATATGGGAGGCGGTAAGGGTAGTGATAACGACCGCTTGAAGCCCCGGTGCAGTCGGGGGAGGCGCCCAGCGCAGTCGAGTGCGATCACACACGCGAAGCTAGAGCACCTGGCAAAGCCAGGTGAACACAGGAGGCCAAACCCCGAGACTTCCGCCACGACCCCTGATCCCGGATCCCGGATCCCGGATCGCTCTCCCAGTGTTCATTTCCCAAAAACCCGCTACACTCTCTGTTCGTCGAAGTATCTGGGCTCTGTGATTTCGTGAGGCTGAACTTTCTCAAGAGCGTATGGCTAACCTCCCTTCTGGCGTGGAGCGTGGCCTTCGCCTTGCTTGGCTGCAGCGACAAACCGGTCACTACCCCCACAGATTTAGCCGAGACAGACCCTGATCTCGATGTTGATCCAGAGGACCTGGATGACGAGCCGGACCTTGCCGTAGACCGAGCGACCGACCGCGAAACCGATCCACCTACTGACACCGATGAGGTCTCTGAACTGCCAGAGGAGGTCGACGCGCCGGACGAAGAGCTGGATGATGAGCCCGACGAATCAGGGCCCTGGCTCCCCGGTGTTCCCGACTGTCTGGCGCTCGACGAGACGTTCGGCTGTGCTGCGCCTCCTGAGTTGGCGGACTGGACCTGTCCGAGCGGATGGCGGACCACACCAGTGGTGGGCGAGGCTGCCTGGCAGCACAACATATGTGAGCCTGCCACTCGACTGGAATGCGACCGCACCCGCCATCAGGGGCCCGGTGACGAACTGTGCCAGCGGGTCGGCACGAGCTGCCCTGGTGATGAGCGTTTCCCATCTGATGAGGTGATCGCGGACTTTTCCGGCGCGGACGCCGGTCGCGGGCTTTTTGTAGACGGAATCGGGCCGGGCGGCGCGCGGGACGGAACCCGGGCCAAACCCTACCGCTCGATCACTGCCGCCTTGGGTGTCGCCGAAGACCACGACGTGGTGGTGTTGGCCGCCGGGGAGTACGACACAGAGTACGAAGTTGATGTCGGCCTGCGGTTCGTCGGCAGTTGCGCAACTGAGACCGGTGTGTCCGGATCGATGCTGGCATCGCTGGTCGGTCCGTCCGAGTCGACCTCTCGCTTTGCCAACTTGAGTGTGCTCGGCCCGGCTACTATCGCTGCCGAAGACAATTCAATCGCCTTCGACGACGTCAGATTCCAGGGACGGCTCCTGGTTGCTCCTGTTTCCCAACTTTCGGTAACTGACTCCCTGTTCCTCCGCAGTCTTGGCTTCAGCGGCGGGCTGATGGTCGACGGTGCCGACGAGGTCCTGCTCGATGGCGTAACGGCCCGAGGTGTCAGTGTTGGAATCAGCCTCATCGACGTTTCCGACGGCAGCCTGACGGATATCGTGGTGAGCGATTCGGCGTCGTCAGCCATCTCGATTCAGGGGAGCGACGTGACCCTCGACCGAGCCTTTCTCAGTGAGGCAGATGCTATGGGGCTGGGGATTTCGAGCGGATCCACGGTTCAGGTGGGCGATCTTGCCGTCGGAAGCACCGGCACTGAGTCGGTCCACTACGCCCTTCATTGTGAGGACGCCACGATTGAGGCATCTCAGGTCGGCATTCAGGGTGGCCATGGCGCTGGTGTTGTGCTCAACCGATGTAGCGGAGCACTGGAGAAACTTCGAGTGAGTCGTATCTCGACGGCCCCATCACACGGCGTTCGGGTATCCGAATCGGGCAGCGACGGCCTCAGTCTCGAGAGTGTGTCGATATCCGGCGCAAAAATCGGTCTCTGGATCGAGGACTCGGTCGTCGACCTCATCGACCTCGTCTCTGTCGTGAACGACACCGGTATCAGCGCTAGGCGGTCCGATATGACCGGAAGCCGTCTCATGTTTGAGGTGAACCAAACCATCGGTGCCGTCTTCTGGCAGGGAACGACCGCACGCGTGACCGATTTGGTCTCCTCCGGGAACGGTCTGCCGCCGGAGACGGGTCGGGTCGGGGGCGTCCTAATATCTAGCGCCAAGGTAACCATCGAGCGGGCGGCCATTCGTGGAAATCGCGGTATTGGAATCGTCGCCACCGCTGCCGCGCAGCTGCTTCAACTGGAAGACGAGATATCGATGGTCTGGCTCAGTGAGGCGGTCGTTGGTGGTAACCACAGCTACTCGCGGGTTGCTGACGAGGACCTCGCGCTCACCGGTGGCTACGGACTCGCCGTCACCGCTGATGTCTTCTTGCGGGTAGCCGATTCGCTGTTTATCGATAATCGTTCAGTTTCCGTGTACTTGCACCCACGAGTAAGCGAGTCGATTCCCGACGGCCAAATCGAAGTGTGCACCGGTGGTGTCGACGACGACGGTGACGACTTGATCGACTGCGCCGACTACGAGTGCTGGACACACGAGGAATGCGGCAATTGTGGAGAGGATGGCTGTGTCCCCTGGCAGGCGCTGGACCGAGTCATCATCGGAAGCACGCACCTCGCCGAGTGCGGCGAACTCGAGGAGGGCGAGGAGCACAGCTGCGTCGAGGCTGGCGAGAACCAGGGTGGCGGGATGGCCTTGATCACTCAAAGCAACCAAGAATCGCGTATTCGTGACGTCCTGATATCGGGCGCAGCACGCGTCGGGCTCGTGATTGATATCGAAGCCCAACTCGAGGCCAATGACTCACACATCCGTAACAACGCCGTCGGAATCCATATTATCGATACTGAATTCGACGTAACCCGCCTCTATGATGGCGTCTTTATCTACGACAACGATATTGACGTAGCCCGCGGCGAAGTCGCCATTCCCGACATCGAGTCGTTGTTTGAGGGGCTGTGAGCGGAGGCTCTCGGCCACAACCCACCGCAAACCGACCACACAATCTCGAAGTGGGGGGCTGGCCTCCCCTCGGGACGACGAGCCGAAGGTGGAGATGGGCTGGTAAACCCCAGCCCCTTCTACCAGGGATTAACTGTCCCCCCGCTGGAGGGACGAGCGCAGCGAGGGGGGAACGCCCAACCCCGTACCCGTCTCCAACCACTGTCCACTACCCACCGACCCCTAACCCTTAAAGCTGGATTCTCATCTTCACGTTTGCACTGACTTGAGTTATGTTCCGTGCCGACGCCCGGCCACTGGAATCCACATGCGACGAATCCCGATATTCATAACCCAATCAAGAATCCTGTACGTGCTGTCCCTGACTGCGCTGCTCACCGCTAGCTGCGAGAAAACCGATGACGACGGCGAGTCGACCGGTACCTCGGGTGACGTCGCGCAGACATCACCAGACCCCAGGCCGGGCGCTGATTCGGTCGCAAGCCCCCGGGAGGACGCCCGCAACCCAACCCGAGATGTGGGAGCAGGCGATGACCCGTCCGTTCCCACCGAAGGCGACACGAATCCCTCACAGGACTCGGCCGGAAACACACCGGAAACCGGACCGATCGAGCGTCCGCCGCGCCAAATTCCGCCGCCAACCACCGTGCCCGAACCGGCGCGACTCGTGGGGGTCGGAGACTTCCACGGCGATATCAACGCAGCGCGCAACGTCCTGCGCCTGGCCGGCGCGATCGATGGGCAGGACCGATGGATTGGAGGCGAGCTGGTCGTGGTTCAGGTCGGTGATCAGCTCGATCGCGGCGATGACGAAGAGGACATTTTGCTGATGCTCGAGCGTCTGGCAGATGAGGCGCATGCCGTTGGGGGCGCGATCTACCCTCTCATCGGCAATCACGAGACTATGAATGTCGAGCTGGACTTCCGCTACGTAACGGAGGGAGGCTGGCTGGATTTCGCTGATCATGACTACGATGAAAATGACAGTCTCATCATGTCGTATCAGCCAATTGAGCGGGGCAGAGTTGCGGCATTTCGTCCGGGAGGAGAGTTCGCGCAGCTCTTGGCTGGCCACAACGTTGTCATGGTGGTCGGCGACACCCTATTCGTTCACGGGGGCATCTTGCCGGCACACGTCGAGCTGGGTCTCGAGACCGTGAACAGCAATGTGCGAAACTGGATGCTCAACGGAGGAAGCACCCCCGCCGAAATCCACTCCGACTCTCCGGTGTGGTCACGCCATTACTCCGACGATGTTGGCCCTGATGACTGCGCGATGCTCGGGCAAGTTCTCGATGCGCTGGGTCTGGACCGGATGGTCGTCGCCCACACCGTGCAGGACAGCATCAACGCTGAATGCGACGGCCGAGTATGGCGAATCGATGTGGGTATGTCGGCCGCCTATGGCGGTTCTCCGGGTGCGCTCGAGATCATCGGGGATCAAGTCCGAGTGTTGGAGTAAGCTCTGGTCCCCGCCCCCTGATCCCTGATCTCTGATCCCCGATCCCTCCCAATTTTGTCTCCCCCCCACCCCTGGCTATTATCGAGTCATGATTGAGCTTCACGGCACATACGACCCCCAGTTCGAGCCAGTCGTCGGAGAGCTCAGACGCCAGCTGCGTCAGTTCAAGGGCGGTCTCTCAGCGTGCATCTACCGCGATGGGCAGCCCATTCTCGATGTGTGGGGCGGCGCAGCGCGGGTTGACGGGTCGCCTTGGAAGCGGGACACGATGGCGATCGGTTACTCGGCGACCAAAGGCGTAACGGCCACGGCGCTTCACATCTTGGCCAGCGATGGATTGATTGATTACGACGAGCCGGTGGCCCGCTACTGGCCTGAATTCGAGCAGGCGGGCAAACACGACATCACGGTGCGCCAAGTGTTGTCCCATCAGGCGGGGTTGCATCAGTTGGGCCCTTTGCTTCGCAAGGCGTCCAACATCCTTGATTGGGATACCTTGACCCACCAGCTCGCCGCCGCTCGTCCCCAGCTGAACCCGGCCGGGACGGGGGCCTATCACGCGATCACCTTTGGGTGGTTGGTGGGCGAACTGATCCGGAGGGTGGCGGGAAAGTCCTTCCAGGATGTTCTCCGCGAGCGACTGGTCGAGCCGTTGGAGCTGGATGGGTGTTTTATCGGATGCCCCCGCAACCAGCTCGATCGCGTGGCAGACGTTATCGGAATGCCTCCCATTAGACGGCGGCGAAAGCTGCCGTTTCGGCGTCGATATCGGGTTCCTAAGTGGGTACCACCGGGACCGTTCCGCCGCCTGATTGTCCGCGGAATGCACCCTCGACAGCTGCGCCGTCTGTTTCGGCATCCCGACTTCTGGACCACGCCTATCCCTGCGATGAATGGTGTCTTCACAGCCCGGTCGCTAGCCAAACTCTTTGCTGCCCTGGCCAACGAGGGCGAGCTGGGCGGCGTAAGGTTGATGTCGCGCGAGACAATTCAGAAGGCAACTGAGGTGCAGACGACCGGATTGGACAAGGTGGTCATCTACCCGCTGCGTTGGCGTCTGGGTTATCACCGAGCCGACGCGATGCTCAAGTCGGTACCTGAAGCCTTCGGCCACTTTGGGTTTGCGGGCACCGGGGTGTGGGCGAACCCAACTCTGCGGATGTCGGCTGGGTTGATTCACAACGCGTATCCGCTGACCATCTCGGGTCAGTTGCGCATGGCTCAGTTTACGGGCGCGGTCTACAAGTCGATGGGCTTGTATGACGGTTTGCTCAAAACGATTCTCTCGGGCGCACCCACAGTCCTCCATCCTCTTCCGGAGGCCTCTGGCTCCAGACTCTAGGCTCTAGGAGCCTGTCGCGCATAGCGCTCCAGGCTCCGCCATTGGCTTTTAGCGA